>JAFWGH010000145.1 GCA_017512465.1 Clostridia bacterium | reverse complement strand
CTCTTCCAGTATATCTATCATATCACCCCCATTTTTCAATTTGATTATTAATATGGTCATATGTTTGTTAGCGTCACCACCTTTTTGTTTTTGTGAAGGTAATATATCGTTTTATTTTAGTATTTTTACTAAGAATTCTTTAAAAAGTGCTCAAATTGTCGCTTTTTTGCACTTTTTTATTTTGAACGTATGTGATATAATAAAACTATAGAAAAGGTATTATCTTTTCTTTATTAATTTCTACTTATTGTAGATGCAGTATTAATCCACAGAGAGGTAGATGTTGATTCTGTGTGGATGTATTGGACTCCGGAATAAGGCAGTTTTATCTGCCTTATTCTTTTTTTTGCTTGTCACCCCATTCCTAACCAAACCGACGAAACCGCGGCGGATATGAGAATGGGGTGACAGAGAATCATTGAAATCACATAGCTTAAAAGCAACCACATAAATTTTATACAACCCAAAAAGCAAAGAGGACGGATATTCCGCCCTCTCGATTTTTGCTTTTATTTTTAATTATTCACACAGAAATCCATCTCTTGTATGCGTATTCAATCCTCTTTTGGAATAACGAACCTATATCGAATATCTTCCATGTTCTCCATAGGTATAAATTGATAATCAGCATAGTTCAGAGCTACTTTATAACAAAATCCAATATCTTTTTGAGAAAAGAAATATGGATCAACCCCTGGGTCAGGTAAACGAACAGTCGCTGAAACTATCCAATCAACATCCGGTTTAGTGCAAAAATAATCTAAAAACTCTTTTGAACGAGCCAGGTTTACGAGGTGAGTGTTTTTTCCATCATGTGTTAACGTCCCCATTGGCGAAACTTCATCCATTAAAAAGCACACTGTAAATATAGTGTTTTCATTTGCAACATCTTCTGTCAACAAATGTTCTTTGTACTTAGATATTCGCTTATAATGATGTTCAAACTTATCTTTGCAGTTTTTGATAAAACCATCATATGAGTTGGCGATTTTTGGTTGTGTAATAGAGAATTCGAATGATTCAGTTACCGGAACAGCTCTGAATTCTCTGTCAGTTTTTGACTCGTATTGTTGAAGCTTGCTCCCACCGTTGGGATGAGTATCAAACCCATCAATTGAAAAATGCTCTATTATTAATATTTGGTTGTCAATTTTTATATATGCATCCGGGCGCTCAAAAGATACAATTTTTCCATTGTCTAAAAACCAAATAAAGCGTTTACACTCTTCCGATTCACCAAAATGGCGTATTTCTCCTCCTTTTAACAGCTCATATTTATTAATTGTTGATATTACTTCTTCGCGAGTTTTCATTTTTGTTTTCTTTTCTTTGCAATTACACACAGATTTTCCGCCTTTTTTATTAAGCTTGTGTCTTTTTATTATTATCTATTTCATATCCAATCTGCCAAAAACCCATATCTAATAATTTCATTTGAGGATATTGGATATCATAAGCAAATAACCCTGCTCTTGTTTTCTCAAACAATTCAAAGTTCATTTCATAAAAATCAACCAGTTTCATAAGCGATTTCAAATTATAGGTCCCGGTTGATACTTTTTGACTTTTAATGCCATCAATGAAAAATCTATCATAGGCTGGAACACAACCCAAAGTCCCCATAAGTATTTTTGTAATTAGGGTATCTGATACCTTGTTTTCAATTTTCTTTTCTCTCGATTCTTGTCTTATTGCAGCATAATAATTCAACAAAAAATGCGTTAACTCATTAAGCGCATTTTGAATATTTTCTTCTCTTAATTTTGCACAGTCAACGCCAAATAAGCAATCGTATTTTGGCTTTAGAATTTCCTTCACCACAGGGGTATGTACCTTATAATCCTTTTGCAAAAGAAATGATGAGCCACGATACATTCCCCAACTGGCAAGATAAAAAGCCAGATGCAAACTTAGTAAATCATAATCCACTCTACTTGCTGACCTTGCATCATGAAAAACCTTATAACAATGTTCCCAAGAAAGATATCTGCCGTTTGATTCAGAACGTGATTTTTCGTAAAAAAACGTTGCATTATTTACTACTAATTTAGGTGTTTTCATTACCTTCTCTCCAAAAAACAATCATTTATCCATCATCGCCATTAGAATAACGCCGTTTTCTTTGAGCCACTTGTCCTGTTCCCAGTAATCAGGAAAAACACGGAGAACCTCGGCATAGAATTTCTTTGAATGGTTTAATTCCTTGCGGTGGCAAAGCTCATGCACGACCACACTGTCAATCACTTCCGGAGGCGTAAGCATAAGCAGGCAATTAAAATTCAAATTGCCCTTGCTGCTGCAGCTGCCCCATTTGGTTTTTTGATTACGGATAGTGATGCGCCCGTAAGTCACGCCAATGAGCGGTGCATAATGCGCCACCCTCTCCGGAATCACTTCCAATGCCCTGTGGGCGAGTGCTTCAATCTCCTCTTGTGTGAGTTTATGCACGGCACCCAAAGCCTTCTGACGTTGTTGTGCTTTTGCAAGGTGCGTTTCAATCCATGTTTTGTTTTGAAGCATAAAGCGGTTGATGTCTTCATCACTTGCCACAAGCGGTGCACGAATAATCAGCCTATTGCCTTTAATCTCGGCAGCAATAGATTTGCGGTTACTGCGGATTACTTCAAATTCCATACAGGCACCTCTTATGAATTGCCGCCTTTCGGGCGCCTCATTTCGCGGTAAATAATATCTGCCAAGGTGCCCATTATTGCATTATACTTGCTTTGGTCCTCAAACAGTGAACTGTAGGTTTCCTGTGATTCCATATAGCTATCCTGTGCCGCATCGCTGAATGCCTGCGGGAAGATGCTCTCGGCAAAAATCTGCGGGTCAGAGGAAGATGCCATATTGGCAAGTTTCTTGTTGCCGCGCAGCTTTTCGGCAAGCGCACCAATCATCACCTTGTCCGCATCCGTGAAGTTACCCTTGTAGCGCTCATTAATGCGCTCAATAATCTCATCGAGCGGGTCTTTGTCCTCAGGCTTGGAACGTCCTTTCGGCTCTGCGGGCATATAAACGCCGGACTCATCACCAAGGCTGATATCGCCTTCAAATGTCTTCTCAAGTTTATACATTTCCAGCTTGAGCATTTTTTCGATATCTTCCATCGGCACCGATTCACTCGGCAGCATACCTACAAGGAATGAGCAATACACATATTCTTCGTGCAAATCCTTGTCAAACATCCTCACAACTTGCGAAACATAGCGGTACCACTTGCAGAAATTGCGCATACTGCGCCTGATTTGATAGCGCTCATCTGCTGTCTTTCCGTTGTAGCGACCAACTGCCGGAAGGAGCTTACTCGCAAGCATGCCTTGTGCACTACTGCCTTGTGCGCCTTTTGCAAAATACACCTCGCAAAAATATTTAATATCATTATCATCATAGATATGATAATCGCGCAATTCACGCTGCACTTTGTAAAGCAAGTCGGTGTTGACTTCCTCTTGCAGAATGGTTTCGTGATAGAACACTTGGAAATCGTCCTGCACATCTTCTTTCTCATTGGCAAAGTCCAAGATAAAGGTGTCGTTCTTGCCGGGGCAGGTGCGGTTAAGGCGGCTAAGTGTCTGCACAGTTTTAACACCCCGCAACTTTTTATCCACAATCATTGTGTGGAGCAGCGGTTCATCAAAACCGGTCTGGAATTTCTCTGCAACAATAAGAATATTGAAGTTGTCGTGGAATTCCTGCTTGGTTTGGCTTTCTTGAATATGGCTGCCATCGGGGCGCACATTCAAACCGGGTTCAGTATAACTTTCTTCATCCAGAATCAATTCGCCGGAAAAAGCCACCATAGGCTTCACTTCGGCATAGCCTTTTTCTTCGGCATAGCGCTTGATTTCTTTGAAGTATAGCACCGCTGCCGGGCGGGAAGCGGTCACAACCATCATCTTCGCTTTGCCGTTAATCTTGCCGCGGGTGGTGGTCATGAAGGTTTCTACAATAATTTCCGACTTTTGGCGAATGTTCTCCGGGTGAAGCTGTTGATATTTCTTAATCACCTTGCTTGCGCGGGAAGCCGGCACCTCCGGGTTGTCCGGGGTGGAATTGGCAATCTTGAAGCAAGTTTTATAGGTCATGTAGTTTTGCAGCACATCAAGAATAAACCCTTCCTCGATTGCTTGGTGCATGCTGTAAATATGGAAGGGGTGGAAGCTCCCATCCTCTGCGGGTTCACCAAACATTTCCAAAGTGGTATCTTTCGGCGTAGCCGTGAAAGCAAAGAATGACAGGTTTTTGTGCTTTCCGTGAGAAATAAGTTCTTTCACCAACTTATCTTGCGGGTCTACCTTATCTTCGGCAATGCCCTCAATCTTGGCATATTCCTTGAGCGCTTCGCTCAAATCTGCCAGTGCTGTTTTCATTTTTTGCGCGCTGGAACCGGTTTGTGAAGAATGCGCCTCATCACAAATAATGGCATAGTTTCTGCCGGCTACTTTGTCTACCTCTTCATAAATAACAGGGAATTTCTGCAAGGTGGTAACAATAATGCGCACACCATCGTTGATAGCATCTTTCAATGCCTGTGAGTTTTTGTCTTCACCAATCGTTTCCACCACACCAAGTGTGTGGTCGAAGCCGGAAATAGTTGCTTGCAGTTGGGCATCGAGCACCCTTCTGTCGGTCACAACAATCACACTGCTGAAAATGGCGTTGTTATTATCATCATGCAAAGAGGCAAGGCGATAGGCAGTCCAAGCAATAGAATTGGATTTGCCGGAACCGGCACTATGCTGAATCAGGTAGTTGTGCCCTGCGCCGTTTGCTTTGACATCGGCAACCAATTTGCGCACCACATCGAGTTGGTGGAAACGCGGGAAGATAAGCTTTTTATCCTGCAGGCTGATGAATTTTTGAATAATATCCATCATGCTGTCTGCCGGGAATACTTGTTTCCAAAGGTAGTCAGTCGGGTAACCGTCCGGATTTGCCGGGTTGCCCTTGCCGCCATCGTTGCCGGCACCGTTGCTGCCTTGGTTAAAAGGCAGGAAGTAGGTTTTATCACCGGCGAGTTTCGTGGTCATCCACGCTTCACTCAAATCCACGCAGAAATAGGCAAGAATACGCTTGTTAAACTGGAAGCAGATTTCGCGCGGGTCGCGGTCTTGTTTCCACTGGCGCTTGGCGTTTTCTACACTCTGCCCGGTGAACTGGTTTTTGAGCTCAAAAGCAAATACCGGGATACCGTTGACAGCGAGAAGCATATCCACACTGTTTTTATTATCGGCACTGTAATGCCACTGGCGAATGCAATTGAAAATGTTTTTGCCGTAGTTTTCCACATCCGTTTGGTTGAGTGCAGACTCCGGCATGAAGTAACACACTTTAAAAGATACTCCACGATGCTTAAAGCCGTGGCGGAGCACATGCAATATACCGTCCATATCGCAGGCATTATTAAACGCAAGGCAAAACTTCTTTTCGGGCTCTACCGCATTCATATTAACAAAGCGCTGCCATGCCTTGGGCTGGCTGTCTTTAATAAAGCGAAGCAGCGTGTCTTTGTATAAACCGAGCTTCGGGTCATAGACATCATCACACTTGCTGTAGCCGCCTACAGCAGAGAGAAAGAATGCCTCTATATCGCTTTCAAAACGTTTTTCGGTTGTATTCATATTACTTGCCTCCTGGGAAACACTATACATTTTTTATAATAATATCTTCACACAGTGATTTTATCCGCTGTTCATCTAAACCTATGCGTTCAAAAAAGCAACAGTAAACAAGTCCTGCCAAAGCTTGGGTGGTTTTTACAACTTTTTCATCAAATACTTCAATCCCGCCATGAGTAATCTTATTTCTGAATTTCTTATACAATTCAATATTATCATTTATTGTGTTTATATCACATTGATACAGTATACAAAACGCTTCTTTATGTCGTTCTATTAAATTATGTAGTTTCTCAACAAAAGGATAAGACCAAGTCCCGATATTTCCGTTAATATATGAGTAAGTTTTATCACTTAACGGATTAACACCTTTCTTGCTATTTTCAATTTCGTTTTTTATCTTATCAACCAGTAGTTTTAACTGTTCATTGTTTTTAGCTACTAATGTTTTTTCCTTTCCATCATCTTTGTCTTTTTTATTTAAAAGTTCGTGCTCTAATTCAAGCGCTGAAGCAATACAGCGTACCATATTATAGTTTACAAATCGTGCCTTGTAGTCGTTTTCTGGTATGAATTCAAACAGATATTGTGTATTATTCTCATTACTGTTAAAAACCTTTTCAAAAAGAGCAGGTAATCCTTCTTTTATGTCAGAAAACTTAATATTTGTTTGAATTCTTTTTGCTGTATATTGCTCCTTCTCATTTATATATACATAAGCAGGATGATCGTCTTCGTGACTGTTGTAGATTGTTATTTCATCAAATCCCACATTCTTTCGATATGTCATTATGGAAATGATTTTAATAATATTTAATCTAAATGTGTATACATCTAATAATTTGCAATTTTTAGGACATGTAATCGTTAATGCAACCTTACTATTATCCAAAAACGCACCGTTAACACCGTCACCAAACGAATAATATGATGAAATATTTACATTATAGTTATCATTGTTATAAATAAAATCAAATTCTATTGCATCGTTACAAACGTCATATACTAACTGCTTATTAATATCGCTTAATTCATTGTTAAAAGAAACACTTTTATTATTAAATAATAAATTGAGAGTTCCGCCTGTAAAAACAATTTTATCAAATCCTTCTATCTTGTGAACTGGACAATAGCTGCTTTTAACAATATAAGAAAACGAGTTATAGTGTGCTTGTTCAACAAAATCTAATGATTCAGGACCGCATTTGATTGCAATAGTATATTTACTGTGAGTTCTACCATGAATAAAACCCTCATCAGGCACAATTCTAATAGCCTTATGATTTAGGGTGTTGTTCATAAATGTAATATGAAAATCATTTATTACGAAATTCACATTACTATCACCGCTTTTAGTAATACCTGTAATCTGTTCTTTTGGGTTATTCAATAGTGCCTCCTGTCTATTTGCAAAACGCCTTATAGAAATGATTATTCCATTTGCTATACTTCCTTTTTGCCGGTGACATATTCGTAAATGAGAGATTTTTTGTAGGTTTCGAGTTCAGTAATTATTTTTTCTTTGTTTGCTATGAGATTATCTATTTCATTGCATTTGCAATCAAGATAATCTGCAATCTGAACCCGCTCATCCGTAGCAACTACTGGATATGGTACTGTCGCCAATTTATCCTTTGTAAAATGTGGTATCGTCGCTTTATTACAGGCAACTTCAATGTAACCTTGTTTTACTAAGTATTCGAGGAGATACCTTAGATATCTGTTATCGTCATTCTTCTTTTCTCGTACAATCATTATCGAATTTTGTATGAAAGCAGTTTCAGTAAGACCAGTTACGACTGCACTCCCACCAGCACCTGCGCCTCCCTCAACTACGAGCAAGTCCCCATTTCGCACTTGATAAAGTTGCTTTTCTTGTGGGGAAAACCACATTTTCTTAAGTGTATCGACATCTGAAACACTATCAAAATGGACATTGGCTGCACAGAAATATCGTTCCAAAGAATAATCCCCGGATGGAGGAACGGAGCATAACATTTTTCCAAGAATAATAATATAATGTAGCCCAACGCGGCTAACCATCCACTCCTCCGGTATCTCACCTATCCACTCAATGCCGCTATCCTTCATCGGGCGGTTGGGACGGATGCCTTTGGTCACGGCTTCGGTGATAATTGACTGTTTCAGTTTTTTATATTCCTCAATGGATTGGCGCGTCTGTTCAATTACAGAATCAATCCGAGCACATTCCTTGTCAAGGAAATCAGCAATGCGCTGTTGTTCAACTGTATCAGGCAGCACTATGGGCAAATCAGCAAACTCATCATAATTCAAAGTGTATCGAAGGTTTTTAGCGTAATGTCTAAATTTTCTACCATCAAAAATGTATGAGAACCAATAATCTACGTATGCTGGAATGACTCTTTCTTTTTTACACTTAAGGACCTTATATGCAGGCGAAATCATTCCATAATACGGACTAATTCCAGAAAAAACAGCAGACACATCAAGGTCAAATAGACACATAACAATATCATTAGGAACAACTACTTGGTACGTATCATAGGTATCTGGCACTTTACCAGTTGAATCTTCAGGACGTTTTTCTTTAATGCCTTTTGTTGTAAGTGAAAGCAACTGAGTATCTGTCGATTTTTCACCAACAATTTCTTTTGAACATTCAAAACAAAATTTGTTACGCTGTATATACCAATCATCTGGAATGAAACCAATCCACGCAATTCCGCTATCTTTCATTTCTCTTGCCATGTTCAGCCCTCCTTATGGAACAGTACTTGCAGGCTTGCGGAAATATCCTGTTCAAGAGCGGTAATGCGCGCCATAATATCCTCCACCGGTTCGGGCGCTTGATATTCGTAGAAATAGCGCGTCATCGGGATTTCATAGCCGATTTTCGTCTTTTTGCGGTCTATCCATGCATCCGGCGCATAGGGCAACACTTCGCGGGCAAAGTAAGTGTCAATATCCTCGGTGAGCGGCACATTTTCGGTATCACGCAAAGAGGCATCCGCCACGGGCTTTCCCTTTTTGGTGATAATCTCGCCGTTTTCGTCCCTCTGCGGGCGTTCTACTACAATTTTATTGTAGCCAAATTCATCGGTGGTGAAAATCTTGCTCTCGCAGTAAACGCCGTTTTTATCACCGAACACACCTTCGCTAAAAGCGTTGAAAGCTTCCACAATCAAGTTGCGGTTTTCATCACTGATATCATTGCGCTTGGTGCCGATAGACTTTCTGCGCGGGGTAAAACAATGCGAAGCATCAATAAGCTGCACCTTGCCAAGGCGCTCTTCGGGCTTGTCTTTATCAAGCACCCAAATATAGGTGCTGATGCCGGTATTCATAAACATATCGGTGGAAAGCTGCACAATGGCAGAGAGCCAGTCGTTTTCCAAAATATACTGGCGAATATTACTCGGTCCGCTGCCGGCATCACCGGAAAAGAGCGGAGAGCCGTTTTGGATGATTGCCATCTTGCCTTTGCGGTCTAATTTCTTTAAGCCGTTGAGCACAAAGAGTTGCTGACCGTCACTGATTTTCGGAAGCCCCGGTGCAAAGCGACCTTCATCACCTTTGGCGGCTTCTTTTTCTACTTCTGCTTTCTCTCTCTTCCAGTCAATGCCGAAAGGCGGATTGGAAATGATGTAGCGGAAGGAATAATCCTTAAATTGGTCATTGCTCAAGGTATCGCCAAATCGCATATTGCCGGGATTACCGCCGCGAATCATCATATCTGCCTTGGCAATTGCAAAGGTGGAGGGGTTAAACTCCTGCCCGAAACAGGTCACTTCCATTTCGGGGTTAATATCATGAATGCGTTCTTCCATGCAAGAGAGCATCTGGCTGGTGCCCATGGTCATATCATAAACCGTGATGTTTTCCTGCCGGCTCATATCCGCGCCGGAAAGGAGTAAATCGGTCATCAGGTAAATGATATCACGACTGGTAAAGTGTGCTCCGGCTTCCTCGCCGAAAGACTCGGAAAAACGGCGCACTAAATCTTCAAAGATATAGCCGCAGTCCACCGCGCTGATTTTGTCGGGACCAAGGTAGCCCTTTTGCGAAGCAAACTCTTTAATCACAAGGTAGAGGGTATTGCTCTCCACCAAGCGCTTGATAATGGTTTCAAAATCAAACTTTGCCAAAACATCCTGCACATTGGCAGAAAAGCCGTTGAGATAGTCGCGGAAGTTGCTTTCAATGTTTTCTGAATCCGCAAGCAGTTTCTCAAAGGTAAATTTGCTGGTGTTGTAGAATTGGTAGCCGGAGGCTTTGCGCAGGAAACCGTCAATAACTGCAAGGTTCTTCACCTTTTCATATGTATCTAACACCTGCTGATGAGTAGGCAGCAGGCAATCATGAAAGCGCTTGACCACTGTCATCGGCAAAATAACAAGACCATATTCGTGCGGCTTAAAGTAACCAAACAGATGATTTGCCACATTCCAAATCATAGTGGCTTTTTCCTGAATATTGGTGCCTACTACTGAAAATTTATCGTTTGCCATGTTGTATTTCTCCTATTACTGTAGAATACAGATATAAATTATTTTATCATACTATTTAATTAATTACAATTCAGATAGTACCTCTTTAGGTACGCATAAGCGCATTATGCATCTGTTTCTGTAATTTTTTCCAAATCCGAATGCAATTCAGCAATTATTTGTTTGTGTTTTGCAATTCTTTTCAGCTTATCTTTAACTTCACTGCCGATTCTGTTTTGCTCATTCATCGAATGAATCGGAATGCGCAATGCCTTGATTGCTTCGGTGGGCAAAATCTTAATTGCTGCACCGGTGGCAGCAGCGGCTAAACGCTTTTGTGCCAACGGGCTATTTAAAAATGCCAACAGAAAATACGGATTAAGCTTTTCTTCATTGACTTCAATGATATAGAAATTACCATTTGCAATCATTGTTTGTCCTGCCACTTCAATAAAAAGTGATGCTTTAAAATCCGGACTTCCGGCACGCGCTAAAATGATATTGTTTTGTTTTACAACAAGCTTGTCTGATTTAGGCGGCATTTCTTTAAAACTGCTGTAATCGCCACCAACCATCCATTCTTGTGCATTTGCAATTGTTAAACATTTGTATGGTGTTTTTTCTTCAACAATATATTCATCTAAATCGCTTGCGCTAAACCTGCCGGCTCTTCTGATTTGAACAAAATCACCCAAGGCTTCTTCATTATCTGCATAGTATTCCTCAATCAAATACTTTTTTGGTTCAAGAATAAACGTGTCGCTATCAACTTCTGCAACGGGAATTGTCTTGCTTACATCGAAATCACCATTGGACAACTTGATAATCTGTTCAATGCTTTCTTCATCAAGAATGTTCATTCTTCTTTCTTTTTTACAGCATTTGGATGCATCAACAAACCTGATCTTACTATTATTATCACTGAAAATGATTAATGCTGTTTGAATAGCCGTTGTACTAAATAATCTTTCCGGCAACAGTATTACCGACTCTATTTTTCCTTCTTTAATCAGGTGCTCTCTGATTAGCGAATCAGGCTTATTGATTAATGAACCGGTCGTGACAATCGATACTGCTTTACCGCCTTTTTTTAAAGCTTCTAAAGCCTTTAACGCATATAACCAATCCCCGCTGGTTGCGTTGTTGTAGAGTTTGTTCTCGTAGTTTTGCGAAGCATTACCGAAAATGTATTTAGCTCGCATACCAAATGGACAATTAACAAAAATTTTATCATATTCATTCCTTTTTGCATTGAATACACTGTCATTAATGAATGTGATTTTTTTGCCGAGGATTTCTGCACGAATTCTTGACACTTCGCAAAGCAAGTCAACAATCTCTATTCCAAACATTTTTTCAGTTTCTTTAGCTTCAATTAAGAAATCACCAAAACCGGAACCAAAATCAGCAAGACTATCTTTAGCGTTAATGTCAAGCAGTTTGGCTGCCAAGTGTGCAATACCTTTTGGCGTTTTCTCGTGTCCTGGAGCAATGCTTTGGAAGTAATGCTCGAAAAAGAGTTCGCACGCGTTTTGAATGTCAACCAAAGAATAGGTTTGAGCATATTGTTCAATTAAGCTCTTCTCCAAACCTGCAACTTGTTTGTCATTGTTTTTTTGCTGCTTTTCAAAAACAGCCTGAATAGCATAAAGACAACTGAATTCATCTTTGTTGTCAATATTATTGTTTAATTCTTTAAGTAAAGTTTCACCTTGTTTAGTGTATTTCATTATTCTAACCTCCAAATAAGTTAATGTGTTTGTTGTTTTTTATATGGGATTTGCAAATCCCTATTTGTGATCACAAGCATATATTAGCATATCAAAATCAATTTGTCAATAGGGATTTTAAAATCCCCGAAAAAATTTTTTGGATAAAAGTTGTCACCCTATTCCGCATATCAACCGATACTTCTCGGTCGTGTAAAGAATGGGGTGACTGTTATTACTATATATTATTTGTATTTTTTTTGCATATACATTGCGAGATTTTTTACCCGATATGATACAAAAAAAGCTACAAAAAATCCAACAAAAAATGGCGTAGATATGGGAATTGTTTTAAAAAAGGAATCAATTTTGTGATTTTTACTTTTGGAAGATTATTTCTTATTTTGGAAACGCACATTATTGAGTCATAATTATTTAAAGCATTGGAAAGAAATCATCATGCAGAACATATTTTGCCTTTGAAAATGCTAAAATACTCATGAAGATTGAAGGGCACACCATCAGCCCAACGCCAAAATACGGATTTCGATCAAAAGCTTGGGCTAATCTCAGGTTAAAAAAGAAATAATAGTAATATCTAACAACCGGAATAAAAAACAGAATAAACTTCTTACCGTTGCCAGTGAATTCTACAATCTTGCTAAAAATATAAAGATTATAGAAAGGTATAAGGACTTTCCATCCTTTCTCGCCGGCTTTTTTAAATATTCTTGACGCAGCAATCAATATTATTATTAACTGTATAAAAAGAATAGTGAGAAAATCTCTAACAACCGGAATATCATAAAAACTCATTTTTTTATCTCCTTTACAATTTTTTGTTGTTAGTAGAATATATTGAATAATGAGAAAAAACTAACTAAAAAATGCTGTTTTTTAGTGCTACTGCACCTGCGTTGCACCACGGGTTCGAAAAATGGCGTAACAGCGTACTTTGTTCCACCCTCTCCCACCAAAAATCCCGTATGCAAATGCGGGATTTTTACTTCTTACCTATTCCTTCTTCACTCTTACTTAAAAAGTGCGGGATTTTTGGAAAGTAAGAAGTAAGAGTGAATAGTGAAGAAGTGTTTTTTTGAAAGGTTGTAAATATGGCAGAAAGCATTTTAATAGACAAATCAAAGACTTTTGCATTAGAAGTGATTCGTGCGTGCAAAGAGTTGCGTGCTTCAAAGTGCGAAGGTGCGTTAATCAGTCAGTTTTTGCGCTCGGGAACGAGCATTGGCGCAAATATTCGGGAGGCGTTTTTCGCTCACGGGAAAGCCGATTTTATTGCAAAGCTTCAAATTGCACTCAAAGAATGCTCCGAAACAGAGTATTGGTTAGAATTGGTTATTGAGAGCGGGTATTACAGTGATAAGTCTATTTTAGATGATTGTATTGAAATTAAGAAGCTATTAATATCCTCCATTAACACAGCAAAGAAAAATCAAAAATAATATCTTCTTACAAACAATCCACCGGAAAAAAGGCGAGTTCGCAAAAGGTGAGTCCTCGTAACGAAGCTTAGCCCTCAAATCGCATCTTTTTCGCCATAATTGCATTAAAATAGTCGCTTAGGCGTCAGCCTTAAGCGACTATTTTGCTTTATTCTGACAAAAAATCTGCCGATTTTAGGGTGCATAGCAGTTTTTGCTAAGCAGTTT
>JAFWGH010000144.1 GCA_017512465.1 Clostridia bacterium | reverse complement strand
AATAGAAACTGCAAAGCACTTAAAATCCTGATAGTTAAGATGAATTTTAGTGCTTTGAGAACGCAGGTTGGCTGGCGCCAATCAAGTTAGAAAACGCTAAAATTCGCTTAAATAGCGGATTTTAAGCGGGTTCGTGCGTGATTGATATGCCATGACTTGACTTTAATGCAAAAATGCCAAATAATATTAATGTAAATGTAAAAATAAAGGGGAGTGACAGGCAATGGATAATAAACAAATTCACACAATAGCAACCGCCCACCTCGATACGGTCTGGAACTGGGATTTTGAAACAACGGTGAGCAAGTATATTCCCCGCACGCTCAAGCGGAATTTCAAGTTCTTTAAAAAATATCCCGAATATGTTTTCAACTTTGAGGGCGCATACAGATATGCGCTGATGGAGGAATATTACCCGAAGGAATTCGAAAAACTTAAGCAATACATAAAAAGCGGCAACTGGAACCCCTGCGGAGCGGGCTGGGAAAACGGAGATGTGAATGTGCCGTCACCCGAAGCGCTGTTCAGAAATTTTCTTTTGGGAAACGATTATTTTGAAAAGAAATTCGGCATTCGCAGCAGGGATGTTTTTCTGCCCGACTGCTTCGGCTTCGGCTATGCCCTGCCCTCTATTGCAAGGCACAGCAATCTTTACGGCTTTACCACCCAGAAACTCAGTTGGGGCAGTGCCTACGGTCAACCCTTTGATATTGGCAAATGGTACGGCCCGGACGGCAATTATATTATTGCGGACCTGAAAATGAATAATTACTTTTCGGTATTGGGAAATCCGCGCAAAAGCAATGCAATAAAAGAAAAACTGAGTGAAAATGAAAAACACGGCTTGAACGCCACCGAGGTTTTTCACGGTGTAGGTGACAGAGGCGGCGGTCCTCTCCCGCTCTCCGTTGCAATGATGAGGGCGAATATAAAAAAGAACGGTTCATCGCCCGTAAAAGTTTATTCATCGCCATCCGATCAGTTGTTTCGGCAGATTATGACCGATTGGAGCGAAGCGCAGAGAGATAATCTGCCCTCGTGGAATAACGAACTGCTGTTAACCAATCACGGCGCAGGCGGATACACCTCTCGCGCAATCAGCAAGCGGTGGAACAGAAGGGGCGAGGAATTGGCGGAACTTGCCGAACGTTCTGCCGTTGCCGCCGCCTGGCTGGGCACTGCCGAATACCCGCTCGAACAGTTGAATACTGCCTGGAAGCGGTTAATAAATCACCAGTTTCACGATGATTTGCCCGGCACATCCATTCAGAGAGTATATCTTCGCTCGTGGAACGATTACGGTCTTTCATTGAATCAGTTTGCACACGAATATGAGCAGAGCACGGCTGCTGTTGCCTCTATGCTTGACACCGCATTCTGCAAGGGAATACCCGTTATTGCCAACAATCCCATAGAAGCAAAGCGCAGGGCATGCGTAACGGCAATAATAGATGCTTCATATAAAAATGTGAAGGTTTGTGACGGTGAGGGCAAAGAGATGCCCTCACAGGTAATTGAGAATATAAACGGCAAAACGGCAATCGCCTTTTATGCCGAGATGCCGCCTTACTCATATTCCGTTTATGATGTAACCGCAAGCGACACGCCCTGCGCCGTCAGCACCGGGCTCAGGGTAACGGACGACAGTCTTGAAAATGAAAGATATACAGTAAAACTCAATGCAAACGGCGACATCGGCTCGGTATACGATAAAGAGCTTGAAAAAGAGCTTCTGAGCGCGCCTGTATCACTCGGAATATTCGACTACACCGGCAGCCGGAAGTATCCCGCCTGGGAGCTTAAATACGAGCAGGTAATCCGTCAGCCGCAAAAAACAGCCCGCCTTGTTGAGAAAAAAATAATGGAGCAGGGCCCCGCAAGGTGCGCAATAAGAGTCACTCAGCAGCAGGGTAAATCCGTGTTTATCAACAACATTTCTCTCTCGGCGCACTCCGACACCATTGAGGTGCAATGCGAGTTTATGTGGAATCATCAGAAAAGCCTTTGCAAAAACATTTTCAGCTTTACGGCATCCAATGAAGAAGCGACCTTTGATTTGGGGCTTGGCGCAATCAAACGCGGCAATGCCACAGAAAAAATGTATGAAGTGCCCGCGCAAAAATGGGTTGATTTAACCGATAAAAGCGGCGAATACGGCGTATCTGTTTTAAGCGACTGCAAATACGGCTGGGATAAATTCAATAACAATACCCTGAGAATGACCGTAGTGCATACGCCCCTGAACAATTTTCGGACAACATCTATGCAAAGTATGATGGATTTGGGGCTCAACAGATACGGCTACGCAATCTGCGCTCATAAGGGCGGGGATGTTACACGCATTCAGCAGGCGGCAAGAGAATTCTGTTCGCCTGTGACGGCATTTGTCTGCGACAAGCACAAAGGCGTTCTCGGCAGAGTATTCGGATTTGCCCGGTTAAATGACAGCGGCATAATTCTGCGCGCCGTCAAAAAAGCCGAAAACAGCGATGAAATTGTGGTAAGGGTGAACGAAGGCGTAAGCAAATACCACAGTGATGTTAAATTTACTCTCGGCAGCGGAATCATGAGTGCCCGAGAAATATATGCATCCGAAGAAGAAATCGGGGGCGCAAAGGTTGTTGACAACGCGCTTTGCTTTGAAATGAAGCCTTATGAAATCAGAAGTTTTGCGTTAAAGTTGCTGCCCTGCGAATATGAAAGCACAAAGCCGTTTGAACACTCTGAAATGATTCTTCCGCTCAACACGAAAGCAATCACCTCCGTAAAGAATCCGTCCGGGCAAGGGATTTTCGGCAAGAATTACACCGTTCCCCTTGAAATCATACCCGAAACAATCGTGAGCGGCGGCGTGAAATTTGCAGTTGATAAAAAGAACGGCATGGCTCTGCAATGTGCCGCTCAGAGCGTGAATATTCCCGCTCGCTGCAATAAAATATCCATACTTGCCGCCTCTCTTGACGGCGACAGGGAGTTCACCTTCAAAACAGGCAAAAATGATGTTAAAGTGAAAATAAGCGACATTGAACAAAGACCTTTTGCCTGGGATTTATACAGTATGAAACGCACCGCCCGTATAAAAACAGATGTGCTCGGCTGGGAATGCACGCATACGCATAATGAAAAAGGCTTTCACCCCGCACACCAACTTTTCTTCTTCAAATATGACATTGACACGGCGGACGCATCTTCCATAACTCTGCCCGATGACAAGAACCTGCTCATTCTCTCGGCGACTGCAATAAAGAACAATACGCGGTGCAAATGCGCAGCCCTGCTTTATGACACGGTAAATGCGAGAGAATACGATTTTAAATTCGACACCCTGCCTCAAATCCTCAACTACGCCTACCGCAAATTTCTCGGCCTGTTGCGGATGATAATATGAGGGAGATGTAAATAAGCAGAGCAGCGATATGAAATTTTCATTTCTATCTCCGTTCCGTCTTTAAAGATGAAAACGAGAGTGTCCGGGAAAGTTGCATTGTAAAGAAGTACACCGGAATGAATACTAAATCATCCAAATCGGTACAAGGTGCACAGGGGACGGTTAGCGTGAAAGTTCTTTCACGCAGTGAATAGAGAATAGTGAAGAGTGAATAAGAACCTGCCACAAGTGGCAGAACCTTGGCGTTCGCGGCACCTTGCGCCGCTCGGCTAAGTGGCGGGCGGGACACCCGCTCGTCCAAACAAACTACGCAACAGAAAGAATTTGCGAGCAAATCCTTTAGGGTAAAAGTTATCAAACCTTAATAGTCGCTCGCTTGCTCTTTTTGGATAATTCACTCGCTTTATCTTTGCTTGGCGTTAGCCAAGCGGCATCAATAGCAAGCAAATTATCACAAAAACCCCTAAGCGAGAGATGCTGTGCAGTTTTGGTCAGCCTGTTTTTTGCTTAGGCAAGGCAAAACAACGCAGTAATACGCGGGTATTACAAGGTGTTTTAACGCAGAATTAGTGAAAAACAGTCGACCAAAACCTGTTAAAGTTTGGCAACTTTTACCCATGCTCCGTTTGTTTCTCCTCTTCCCAAAAAGTTTGCTTTGCAATACTTTTCGGGAGCCCTGTTTATCGCTTCGCTCTATTTTTTAACTTTCATTCATTGTGTGTGAATATTAATTCATGCGTTGTTCCTTGTGTTGACCTAATAATGATTTACAATAATAAAACAAAAAAATTCAAGCAGGTTGTTTTTGCGTCTCTTTTCTTATTTCCGTGAAAAAGTTCATTTTTCAGAAGCGGGGTTTATATTGAGAAGTTGCCGTGATATGCTTTTTTGCAGGGCAAATCAAGCCGGAATCGGCGTTTGAGCCCCTTTATTTGCCACAATCACGGCAACACAGGCTCAATGTCAACCCCCGTAGGGAAAATAAACTTTTTACTTAAAACCATCATTTT
>JAFWGH010000143.1 GCA_017512465.1 Clostridia bacterium | reverse complement strand
TGGCAACGCAGCCGCCGGTCGGTGTATCCGGGTCTTTCCAGCAGTGCAGGAAAATGGCATTGCCCGCATAGGGTGCGCACGCTTGATTGTAGCCGAGGTCGAGCAGATACTTATAGCGAATGGGGTATTCGATTAAGTGCTCATCTTCGGAATAATCGTTATCCGGGTCTTGGCTCTTGTAAAGCAGGGTGTTATACTTCTTGCCGTTTGAGCCGGTCGCACACCAGTACATATCATCTGTAATCTTCGTGTAGGGCAGCAAACTGCCGGGGTCATCGGCAATGCCGTATGCCTCGCCGATAGTCCAAGTGCCCAGCGGTGTTTTTGTGTCGCCTTCCGACTGCTTGCCGGGGCCGTTTTTACCGATTAAAGCATCACAGCTAAATATGTTTTTATACTGACCGTCTACCGCCTGATAAATGGTCAACTGAGCGTGATAATCGCCATCCGTAGCGGTTTTTACACCAATGCGGTATTCGCCGTTGCGCTCGGGAGAAATCGGCTGTCCGAACAAGGTGTTTTCCACTTCCTCTTGCGAAATGATGTTTTGGTAGAGTTTATAATCTTTTTTAATCTTAGATGCTGTGACCGCCTGCCAAACGGCAACCGCTCCAAGCACCACGGCAACAATGCCGACAACAATGCAAATTATTTTTAAGCGTTTTGTGTTCATAATCATAATCCTTTCCATAAAGTATAGTTGCAGTATACTAAAAAGATGCGGCTTTTTCAATAGAAAAATACGACAACAAGGGTTTGTTAAAGTAAGATCAGTTAAAAAACAAAGACGGGATGGAATACCATCCCGTAAATGAATTTACGCTTTCCACAGCGAGTGAAGATTGCAATAGGCATAAACTGCCTCAACCTCATCACCGTCACAAATAGAGAAACATACTTGCGGTGCATCGCCCGGCTGTAACGCCTTGCGCTGGTTGCCGCACTTGGTTTTTAAGGAAATCCACTCAATGTAGTGCTCCGGCAGCATGGGGTGATCCACAGAGCCGACACGCACTTTCACCTTGTTGCCCTCTACCTGATATACAGGCACATGCTTTTCCACGGCAGCATCCGTTGTGCCGGGGATAATCTCTTTCATCGGTTCACCGCAGCAGATAATCGGCACACCCGTGCCTTTAACAATCGCCACAATTTGCCCGCAATGCGCGCAGCGGTAAAATTTCATTTCCATCTCGTTCCCTCCATAAAAAATGCACAAAACGTGCGTAATGCTTATTTCTTTGCTACTCTCATTCTAACATGAATAAGAGCAATAGTCAAAGCAATATATTTACTTTTATTATTTCTAATCGCACAACTCTTCTTTTGTCGGGATAGAGGGCGCGGCACCGCGCCGCGTAACACAAACAGCTGCCGCTTTGGCGGCGGTTTCGAGCGCCGCTTGCACTCGCTCGCCCGCCGCAATACTTTGTAAGAAAAAGCCCGCAAAGGTATCCCCTGCCGCTGTGGTATCCACCGCCGCGGCGGGAAAAGCGCTTTGAAAAATGCGCTCGTTTTTATGAATATACACGGCACCGGCAGCGCCCAAAGTCAACACAAAGTGAATGTTCTCGTAGCGAGTACTTAAAGCATCCGCCGGGCTTTGCGCATCCACCGTGTTTTCGGAATCGACCAATGCCTTTGCCTCGGTTTCATTGAGAAGTATATAGTCCGCATCTTCGAGCGGATATGCTTTAACGTTCTCCCCCATCGGTGCCGGTGTAAAGGCAACACACATGCCCTTATTTTTTGCCGCATTGATTAAGTAGTCGATACAATTGATTTCATTTTGCAGCACTAACATATCGCCACTGCCGAAGTGCTCGAGAGTAAAGTCAATTTGCGCTTTTGTAATGCACTGATTAGCGCCGCCGAAGAGCAAAATGCAGTTTTCGCCATCCGCGGTGTTTTGAATAATGGCATGACCGGTCGCTTCGCCCTCTATGGTGCGCACAAACTCCGTGTTTACACCTGCTTGCCGCAGCGCCTCCACTAAAGGCGCGCCATCGGCACCGATACAGCCTGCATGATACACCTCACCGCCTGCATGCGCAAGCGCGATAGACTGATTTAAGCCTTTACCGCCGCAAAAGCACTTGCGCTCACTTGCCGCAAGTGTTTCACCCGCGCGCACAAAGTGCGGTACCGAATATGTATAATCTAAATTCAACGAGCCGAAGCTCAAAAACTTACCCATTATTCCTCCAAAGGCAAATACAGTATTTCATCTATTCGCTTTTTATAAAAGTCATCGCCCATAGTCTTAACCAAAAAGGCATGGCTGCCGCTTTCATCGGGTGTAAAATTATTATTGCCGCTTGCGGGGTCTACTGCCGCTTTTCCCCGCACAAGGCTGTACCCTGCCGCCGCCGCATTGCCGGTTACTGCCAACAGCGCCGCCATCGGGTCCCATGAAGGTCTGCCGTTTGAACTAAAGTGTGCCGCATATGCTTTTCCGGTTAATCCCGGCACCGCTTTTCCGCCGGTGATGATGTCTTTGCCGACTTCATAGCCCAAAAAAATGAGCGGCACCGGGCAGTGCGCGCAAAGGTATGCCGCCGCTTTGCGGTTGACTTCATACGCGCTGAAATTATACTCTTTGCCGCCGGGCTTATCCCACCTGCCGCCCATAACGATTATTTCGGACACCTTCTCTTTAACAAGCTCTATCCCGCTCAAATCGCTCACATCATCCGGCGGGGATTGCAGCAACTCCATGAGAAGCCCCGGAAAGCCGACATCCAAAATCACCGCTTTTTCCGAAAGCGCGGCAAGCGCTCCGCGGTAGAGTTTAAATGCCTCGGGACAATCGGCATTCGTTAAGCCGGATTGGCAAAACGAAGCGAGCTTCTTTTGATACATGCACAAAAAACCCTTGCGCCCGGCGCTTGTCACTAAACCTATCGGGATATCGCCCAAGCCGTATTGCGCGCACACCGCCTGTAAAGACGGTGCGGAGTAGCGCATCACGCTGTTGATACCGATGGCTTTTATCTTTACCAAGCCGCAACACTGCGCCTTGAGCAAAATATCGAGCGCGGCAACATCATCACAATCGCTCCACCAATCCGTACCGAAAAAGATGGGGATGGGCTTTTTTCTATTTTGTTTTAACTGCTCAAACAGCATATCGCTCTCCCGCAGGTCGGCTAGTCTAAATGAACACTCCAGCCGGTATCAATCATTTTCTTAACTTCCTCGACAGTTTCTTTATCCATTTCGGGCCAATCGATCAATTTGCTTGCAGAGTCGGTTACCAAATAGGCTTTTTCCGCACACAGTGCCAGCGGTGTATCGGACAGCGAGTCGGAGTAAAAATTCTCGATTTTCGGGAAATCATGGTCAAAAATATACCTGGCTTTTTCTCTTGCATACATCAGGTTATGCACAAATACGCCGCTCTCGCGGTCAAATTCCGTTGCCACATAATTGATTCCCAGCCGCTTGGCTATGGGCGCAATAATACAAGAGGGAGAAGCACTGATAATCAGGTCATCCGGCTTTTTCTGTGCCAAATACCAGGCGGAAATCTTGCCTTCATTTTTATCCCAATAGCGCTCAATCTGTGTATCAAAATCATCCACCTCAGTCAAGTAGCTGAAAAGCTTGCGCTGGAATTTGTAGTTCGGTAATTTACCCTTTTTTTCCAGAATATAGGCTTTGATTGTCGGGAATAAATGCGTGAGAATCAATTTCGGGTGGCGCTTCATACACCAAAAAGCAAAATCCACCGTACAGTCTGTGTAATAAATGGTGCAGTCAAAATCATATACATTCATGTGTTAATACTCCTTTGCCATATACTTCTATTAAATCACATTTGAATGTGTTTTTCAATCACAAAAAATGCCCGCCAATCCGTACCGAACAGGATGGGAATGGGCTTTTCTCTATTTTGTTTAATTTGCTCAAACAGCATATCGCTCTCTCGCAGGTCGGCTAGTCTAAATGAACACTCCAGCCGGTATCAATCATTTTCTTAACTTCCTCGACAGTTTCTTTATCCATTTCGGGCCAATCGTTCAATTTGCTTGCAGAATCGGTTACCAAATAGGCTTTTTCCGCACACAGTGCCAGCGGTGTATCGGACAGCGAGTCGGAGTAAAAATTCTCAATTTTCGGGAAATCATGGTCAAAAATATACCTGGCTTTTTCTTTTGCATACATTAAATTATTTACAAAAACGCCGCTCTCGGGGTCATACTCCGAGGCAACACAGTTCACCCCGAGCCGCTCGGCTATGGGCGCAATAATGCACGCGGGAGAAGCGGTGATAATCAGGTCATCCGGCTTCTTCTGCGCCAAATACCAAGCGGATATTTTACTCTCGTTTTTATCCCAATAGCGCTCAATTTGGATATCTAAATCCTTCACCTTGGTTAAAAAACTGAAAAGCTTACGCAATAATTGATAGTTCGCCAACTTTCCCCTTTTATAGAGAATATATGCCCTAAGTACCTGCCAAGAGTAAGTGAAGTATAAACTCGGGTGGCGATTCATACACCAAAAGGCAAAATCAATCGAAGTGTTTTTATAATAAATGGTACCGTCAAAATCATATACATTCATAGGTTTATCCCCTTTGCCATATACTCCCATTATAGCACTTTTGAATGTGTTTTTAAACATAAAAAGTGCCCACAAAGGGGTGCATGTCATAAAGAATGTTTGCTCAAAATCATCATCTTTTTCGCTATAACTTCAGAAAAAATCATCATTAGGCGTCAGCCTTAACGCTAATTTTTTCTTTGTTCTAACAAAAAATCTGCCGATTTTCAGTGCGTTGCAGTTTTTGCTAAGTAATTTTATTCGAATAAGTGATAAAATCTTTCTTGCATACTTTGTGTATGGATGAAATATTTTATCGCTTAGGCGGATGAAAGAACAACGCAAAAACCAAACCTTCTTTAC
>JAFWGH010000142.1 GCA_017512465.1 Clostridia bacterium | reverse complement strand
GCACTAAAACAAGGCAAAACGATGAAGGAATGCTGTCGCATTGCGAAGCGTTTTAACGCAGTATTAGGGAAAAAGAGGCAACCAAAACCTGTTAGGGTTTAAGCCTTTTTGCCCTATGCGTTGCATTGTAAAGACCTCTCGACTGCGCTCGAGGTGACAGATTTGTGTCATCTTGAGAAGCGAAGCGACGAAAGATCTTTTAATTTAGCATTTAGCATTTTGAATTTAGCATTCATAATTGTTCGCGTAAGCGAACCTGCGGCAAGCTGCTGAATGAAGACGCTTTGCTAATGAAGACGGCAACAAGTTGCCTAATGAAGTCGCGCTAAAGCGCTAATGGTGGGCGGGATGCTTGGAGCGCACGCCAGACCCTCTGTCACGCTATGCGCGACGTCTCCCTAACAGGGAGCGCCCTCACCCGTTCCGCTTCGCTCAAAAAAGCGAGTTCGTTTTTGCGAACTCGCCAACTGAACACTGAAAACGCGGCAAAGCCGCTAATCGATATGTGCTTTTGCACTCGATATATTGCTAAAGCAATTCGATATATTTTGCAATGCAAAATGCGATATATTCGCTAAAGCGAATAAGAAAGGTGGCAAGGCGAAGCCTTGCAATTATAAATGCGAAACGCAGTTTCGCCACCACAATTCTTCATTCTTCATTATTCATTATTCATTTTCGGAAAGGAGGTCCCTTATGGAGCGCATACAAAGGCTGCTCAAAAAAGCCAATTCACTGCCGATGCAAAGCGGCGTGTATATCATGAAAGATAAGTCGAAAAAAGTTATCTATGTCGGCAAAGCAAAAAAGTTAAAAAATCGGGTAACCTCCTATTTTCGCAAAAACACCTCACACAACCAAAAAACCATTATGATGGTTTCCAAGGTGGAGGATTTTGATTACATTTTAACCGACAGCGAGTTTGAGGCGCTGGTGCTCGAGTGCAGTCTCATTAAGCAGTACCAGCCGAAATATAACATTTTATTAAAGGATGATAAGGGCTACAGCTACATTCGCGTGAGTAAGGAGATGTACCCGCGCATCAGCGAGGTCAAGCAGAAAGCGGATGATGATGCAGAGTATATCGGTCCCTATACCTCCTCTTGGGCAATCTCCGCTTCTGTCCGAGAGGCACAGAGCATTTTTAAGCTGCCGGATTGCAACAAATCCTTTCCGCGCGATTTCGGCAAATCCAGACCGTGCTTAAACTACCACATCGGCAGATGCATGGGGGTTTGCACCGGCAAAATATCGGCGGAGGAATATGCCGAAACCATAGAGCAGGCATTGACCTTTTTGCAGGGTGAGAGCAAGGAGATTATCGGCATTATGCAGCAAAAAATGCAGGAGTATGCCAAGAAAACGGAGTATGAAAAGGCGGCGCGCCTGCGCGACCGCATTGCCGCGGTGCAAAAGTTGGGCGACAAGCAAAAGGTGGTTGCCGGCACTTATAAGCAAGAGGATGTTTTTGCGCTCGTGCGCGGCACCAAAAAAATGTGCTTTACTGTTTTGCGCTTTAAAGATAACCGCCTGCAGGAGAGCGAAAACTTTATTATTGAAGATAATCCCGATACCGATGAGGCGGTCAGGGAATTGCTGTTGCGTTTTTACGCGATGAGGGACGATATACCACCCAGAGTGCTTTTAGAGAGCAATATTGAGGATGCGGCGCTGCTCGAGGACTATTTTAGCGATAAAGCCGGCAGAAATGTGAAGATAATTGTGCCCCAAAAGGGAGAGCAGCTGCGCCTGTGTGCCATGTGCCGCCAAAATGCGGCACAGCATTTGGCGCTGTATGAGGGCAAGAGCATGAAGCAGACCACCGCGCTTGATGAGCTTGCAAAGCTGCTCGGCTTAAAGGCACCGCCCGCCTATATTGAGAGCTATGATATTTCGCACACCGGCGGGCAGGACAATGTTGCCGGCATGGTTGTCTTTAAAAACGGCAGACCTTATAAAAAAGCCTATAAACGCTTTGCGATTGAGGGCTTCAGCGGGCAGGATGATTATGCCTCCATGGCGGAGGTGCTCACGCGGCGCTTTAAGCACTATTATGAGGATGAAGAGGGCAGCAGCTTTAAAACACTGCCGGATTTGATACTGCTTGATGGCGGCAAAGGGCAAATCCACGCCGTCGAGCCGGTGCTCGCCCAAATGCACATTGATGTGCCGCTGTTCGGTATGCTCAAGGATTCCAAACACAAGACCAGAGCCATTGCCACCGGCGGCGGTGAGATTCAGATTAATGCCGTGCGCAGTGCGTTTGCACTCGTTACCGAGATACAGGATGAGGTGCACCGCTTTGCTATTTCTTACCACCACCTAAAGCATCGCAAAAACAGTGTCTCCACCACGCTTACACAAATTGAAGGCATTGGTCCGGCGCGCGCTAAAGCGCTCTTAAAGCACTTCGGCTCGCTCAAAAAAATCCGAGAAGCCGATGTCGGCGAGATTGCGGCGCTGGGGAGCTTTTCGCCGGCGCTCGCGGAGAAGGTGAAGGAAGCGCTCAAATAAGGATTTGTCGATGCCTTTGCTCGAAACCACCAAAGTTGTGTTCGTTACAGGTCTACCCCTCTGTCACTTCGTGACATCTCCCCTCATCAAGGGGCGATATAAAGCGGTTAAATTGAACAACGAACCAACTGCGGT
>JAFWGH010000141.1 GCA_017512465.1 Clostridia bacterium | reverse complement strand
GCAAAGCAAACCTTGCGGATTGTAATGCAAGAACAATCTATAAGCTATCCAAAGAACTCGGCATTTCAATGGAAGAAATGCTGGAGCCGTATTTGCTGCCCCGCCCTGCTTTTGAACTGTTTAAGAGCAATGTGTGTCATCACCTCAAAGAACTCGGCGATATCGATTTCCTGATTGATACCATTGAAAGTGGAGACATTGTCACATACTATCAAAGAAGTTGGTATCCCGAATGCTTGTACCTGCTTGCAATGGTGGACTATATCAGCCGAGAAAATGATGTGCCGCTGTGTGAAGAATACAATGAATACCGCAAACAGAAGCTTACGGATATTATTTACCCGGCAAGTGTTTTAACCGCTGCGGCTGTTTCAAAAAGCGAAGAAATCAAAGAAAACGCATTAAAAAATGCTATTCCCGAATTTATGCGATTTAACATCGTGGAAAGCGAGGTAAGAAATGTCAACTGAAAACAGCAATGTCATCAATAAAAGCAATTTGGATAATTATCTTAACGAGTTATCGAAGGCATATAAAAAGCTGGCAGGCAGAAACACACCTGTCGAAATCATCTTAATCGGCGGCGCGGCAATACTCGAAAACTACGGTTTCCGTGACATGACTACCGATGTGGATGCGGTTTACACGGCAAGCTCGGCGCTCAAAGAAGCCATCAATCTGGTGGGTGATCAATACAGCTTGCCAAACGGATGGCTCAATGATGACTTTAAGAAAACCGCTTCCTACAGTAAAGAGTTGTACCGCTACTCAGTACCGTACAAAACCTTTAATCAAGTGCTTCATATCAGAACGGTTACTTCCGAATACTTAATTGCCATGAAGCTTCGCTCGGCAAGGCAGTATAAAAATGATTTATCGGATATAGTGGGCATTTTGAATGAGCACCAAAAGCGAGGCGAACCGATTACTTTCGAGCAGGTGGATATCGCCGTTAAAAACCTTTACGGCGGCTGGGATGATTTTGAAGAGGCTGCCATTCGATTTATCAAAGACACTTTTGCAAATGGAGATTATGAACGCCTTTACGCCATCACCAAAGATAGCGAAAAAGAAGCAAAAGGATTATTGGTGCAATTTGAAAGCGATTATCCTAAAGTGCTGAAAACCGAAAATGTCAGTAGCGTTTTAAAAACACTAAGGGCAAAGCGGACAGGTCAGAACAAAACGCCGAAGCATCGAAACGAACACGAAAGATAAAAACAAATCGCCACCCGAGCCGACAGTGTTATGCTGTCGGCTTAATTTATTGAAAGGAGAGATAATTGAAAAGTAAACAAGTTGGACTGTACCTTACAGTCACTGCCGCCGAAAAGCGGCGCATCAAAAAGAATGCCGCATTGTGCGGCTTAAAGCAAAGCGAATATATTCGCGGTAGGGCATTGGGCTATGCACCGAAAGCGGTGCCGCCGGATGCCTTTTATCATTTCTGCGAGAAGATAGATGCCTTGTGTGAAAAGCCTTTCTCACCACAGGTGAATGAAAAAGCACTCTCACTATTGGAGGAAATGGAAAGCACCTATATCACTTCGGAAAAGGAGGCGGTTCAAGAATGGCAACCACCGGTTTCTGGCCCGTAAAGGGCAGACTAAAAGAAGTGTTGGCGTATGCGAAAAACCCCGACAAAACCACCGAGGCAAAATATTTAGATGATGACCTGCGTGCCGCTATTACCTATGCCGAAAACAGCAGTAAAACCGATGAACAGATGTATGTGTCCGGTATCAACTGTTCCAAGCACCGCGCCTATGAAGAAATGTGTGCGGTGTAGCGAAAGTTTCATGAAAGCGGCAAGGTTATTGCATATCACGGTTATCAGAGTTTTGAAGTGGGAGAGGTTACGCCCGAAGAAGCACACGAAATCGGGAAAGAAACAGCGAGAAGAATGTGGGGTGACAGGTTTCAGGTGCTTGTCACCACACACCTCAATACCGATAATCTGCACAACCATTTTGTCATTAACGCCACCTCTTTCAAAGACGGAAAGAAATACCGCAACCAAATCGGTGACCATATGGAATTGCGCAAAGTATCCGATGCCGTCTGTAGAGAATACGGAAAATCCGTGTTGGAGAACGCACCGTTTTACGGCGGTCAAAAGAAAGATTATTGGCTCAAGAAAAACGGTCAGCTTTCTCACAGAGAAATGTTGCGCAAGGATATCGAAGATGCACTGGAGTATGTGACAGACTTTAAAGATTTTCAGCGATATATGTATTCGCTGGGTTATCGTGCGCCTCACGGGTACAAAGGTGCGCACATTTCTCTCATCGGACCCGGCTGGCAGCGCCCGATAAGGATTGACCGCTTGAATAAAAACTATACCGTAGAGGCTATTACTAACCGCGTCAATCAAAATAGAGAAAATGAAAATATTATTGTTTTCTATAACAACCTGCCTAAAGTGCGCAGACCGTACTATCCGCAGGTGTATCGGTATTATAAAAGTGACAGCAGCTTAATTACCGTGCTCTTTGAAATTGTTATTCAAATTTTGCAAATGAGTGCGGCTCTTGAGTACGACAATCCTAAACAGCGCCCCGTTTCGCCTGCTATGCGCGCCGAATTGGCAAAGCTCGACCAAACGCTGGTTCAATACAAATTCCTGCGTGATAACAAAATTGAAACGGTAACGGACTTTACCGCTTTTTGGGAGCAGGTGCACGCGCAAATTGAAGCGTATGAAACCGAGCGTCAAAAACTGCGCAATCAAATTCGCCGCGCCAAAACACCGGAAAGAGAATTGGAACTCAAAGAGCAGTGTAAGGAAATATCCAAACAACTTGCACCCTTGCGAAAGCAGGAAAAGCTACTTGCCGGCATTGCCAAGAAAGTGCCTCGACTTAGAGAACTCTTAAAAGAGGAATTTGATTTGGAAAACGGTAAATTCTATGTGCGCTATGAATACCCGAATAGAACGCGCAGATACCATCAACCACAAAAAACAAAAGAAAGGAATTATGAACGATGAATACAATACCTATTACAAAAATCCATCCGTTTGAAGAGCATCCCTACAAGGTGCTTGATAACGAGGAAATGAACGAATTAATCCAAAGCGTACAACAACACGGCATTTTATCGCCGCTGATTGTGCGACCAATTGAAGGCAAAACAGATGAATACGAAATCATATCGGGACACCGCAGGTTTCGAGCGGCACAAAAGGCAGGGCTTACAGAAGTCCCTGCCTTAATTTATGCCTTAAACCGTGATGAAGCGGCGATTATGCTGGTAGACAGCAACCTGCACCGAGAGCATCTGCTGCCGAGTGAAAAGGCATTTGCGTATAAACTGAAATACGATGCTTTACGCCATCAGGGAACTTCGTCCCAACTTGGGACGAAGTTAAGAACAGACGAGCTGATTGCGCGAGAAAACGGCGAAAGCCGTAATCAAGTGCAGCGCTATATCCGATTAACCGAGTTGATTCCCGAACTGCTCGATTTGATGGACGAAGGCAAAATTGCCTTTTCCGTCGGTGTGGAATTGTCCTTTTTGGATGATGAATCGCAGTATACACTGCTTGACATCATTGAGCGAGACAACTGTACGCCGTCTTACTCCCAAGCCTACCATATGCACAAAGCTTTTAATAATGAATGCCTTACAAAAACGCATATGGAAAGATTGATGTCACAAGAAAAACCTAATCAACGAGAGACAGTCAAAATACCGACCGCGCGCAGTCGCTCTTTGGTGCCGCAAAAGTACACAGCCAAGCAAACGGAAGAACATATTGTCAAAGCATT
>JAFWGH010000140.1 GCA_017512465.1 Clostridia bacterium | reverse complement strand
TGAATATTGAATATTGAATAGTTGAGGAAGGGCTTCGCCCTTACCCGTTTTAAATGCGTTGCTGCGCAACGCTAAAGGAATTCTATCAATCGGGTGCGGGAAGATTCCCCTTGTAGGGGAAATGTCGGCTTTGCCGACAAAAGGGTTAGGAGCCCGCTCCTGAACTGGTCTATGTTGTGCAGACAGTACAAAAAGGGGCTACCCAAGGTAGAATATTAAATTAAGCAACAAACTGATTTCGTTTTTCAAGCGGAGTCAGTTTTGTTTTGTATTGAATTCTGTAACGATTGTAGTAATTGATGTACTCGGATATGAGGAGGCGCGCCTCCTCATATCCGGAAATTTTCACCCTGTTAATACATTCCGATTTCAGGATAGAAAAGTAGTTTTCCGCTAATGAATTATCATACGGATTTCCTCGCCTTGACATTGAAGGTGTTATGCCGTATGATTTAGTTATCACAAAATAGTCGTCGGAGACGTATTGTGATTCTTGGTCGCTGTGGAGCTGCAACTCCGCAGTGACTTTTTCTTTACTCATGGCATAATGGATTGTATCAAGTACAAGTTTAACAGTCATATGTTTTGATGTGTTGTATGCCACGATGCTGTTATCATACAAATCCCGAATAATCGAAAGATAACAATCTCCTTCGTTTGTTTTTATGTATGAAATATCTGTTACCCATTTTTGATTTGGTTTGTCGGCGGTAAAGTCTCTATTTAACAGATTAGGATATTTGTGTAAGTGTTCGGTTACATACTTGAATTTCTTTCTGCGTACTACAGATAGAAGGTTATATTTTTGCATAACTCGAAGTACAGTTTTAGGATTTTTAAATATTCCTTTCTCCTCCAGCCATATTTGAACTCTGCGATAACCGTAAGTATACTTGTTTTCGTTTTGACATTCTTGTATTTCTTTAGCAAGAAATATATCCTTATCTTCACTGTCTTTTCTTTTCAGAAAAGCATAATATCCGCTCCGTGATACTCCAAAGAATTTACACATTTGACTAATATTGTATTTGTCTGAATGTTTAAAAATCACTTGATATTTTATTAATGGCTTCACTTCCTTTCTGTGAGCGAGAGAAAATCCTGCATTAACTCAAGTTCCATTTCTAACCGTTTAATATACCGTTCTTTGCTTGCAAGCACATATCTCATTTGCGCTAATTTGTCTAACTGTTGAATTGACGGTGGAATTTCACTGTTTTGGTTTTTTGGTCTCCCTCGTTTATGCAAAGCTTTTCCTGCAGCCAATGCTCGTTCTTTTCGATGCTCCCGTTCAAAGAATTTCTTGACTTGTTTGTATGATAATCCGATTTTCTCTCCTACTTCTCGATGCGTTAATCCTTGATTGTGCAGTTCATAAATTTTCTTTGAGTACTGCTGCACACTGCGATATTTTTTTGCCATAATTTAAGCCTCCTATGGTAGTTTTTCTAATTCTACCATAGGAGGCCCTTTTTTTCATCGTCTACTTTTTACGGACTTGTGCAAAAATGTTAAAACAACCCTTTTTTCTTAAATAATGGTGCCGCCGCCGACAACAATGTCCCCATCGTACATCACAAGCGCTTGACCTTTCGCAGCGGGTGTTGAGGCGGGTTCATCAAAAACTACTTTGATTTTTCCGTCATCAAGCGGATAAACGGTGGCTTCCTGCTCTTTTTGATTATATCTGAGCCTTGCTTTAACGCGCATCGGCTCATTTATTTTTTCAACCGAAATCAGATTTACATCTTCCGCGATTACTTCTTTCGTAACCAAATCCTCTTTATAACAAAGCACCACTTCATTAGCGTCTAAATCTTTTTTACAAACATACATCGGTTTGGGCAGAGCGAGTCCCAAGCCTTTGCGCTGCCCGACCGTATAGCGAATGATGCCTTTATGTTCACCTAGAATATTCCCCTGTAAATCAACAAAATTTCCGTTTTCGTAGATTTTACCGGTATAGCGCTCAATAAAAGAAACATAATCACCATCCGGCACAAAGCAAATATCCTGGCTTTCGCTTTTGTGCGCATTGATAAATCCGTTTTCGAGCGCAATCTTTCGCGTATATGATTTATCGGAGACATCGCCTAACGGAAAAAGAATATGGGCTAGTTTATCTTGTGTCAAATTATATAAGACATAAGACTGGTCTTTTGAAAGGTCATTGGCTTTTTTGAGCAGATAGCGATTTTTATGTGTATCATACTCGATGCGCGCATAGTGACCGGTCACGATATACTCACATGAAAGCTCTTTCATTTTATCAAAAAGGCATTCAAATTTTAAGTATTTGTTACACTCTATACACGGATTCGGTGTGGCACCGGATTCATAAGCATGCACAAAGGGTGCAATAACTTTTTCATCAAAATCTTTTAAATAGTTAAAAACATAAAAAGGCATGCCGAGCTTTGCGGCAACAGCTCTTGCATCTTGCGCATCATCAGCTGTGCAGCAGGTTTTCGAAAAATTCTGCAAGCTATCGGAATCATACAGCTTCATCGTTGCACCGATACAGCTATACCCTGCATTTTGAGTTAAAAGAGCGGCGACTGAAGAATCCACACCGCCGCTCATTGCAATAATCGCTTTTTTCATAATCCTATTTTATCGTAAAAATCCTTAATTTTATCAAAGTCCTTATGGTGGTAAGAACCGACTGTTTTTAAGCGCTCTCGAATGGTCCCTTTATAGTCTATTGCACGCTTTACCCAGTAATAAGGCACTTTGTACTTATTCTCTTTTACATCCGGATAATGAATGGCAAGCCTTTCCGCATTGGGAAATACCGCCGAAATGTATTTATTTCTTTTGCCGAAATTGGTGCGATTATAGTCAAATATTACACCCGAACCGTATGCACCATAGTCGAGTACATAGTCCTCAAAAGTCTTGGTAGTATCATCGGCAGGGCCGTTTTTAAACCAGTAATAAGTCAGTTTTACAGATTCATCATGAAATTGCGTCAACTTGTATTTTTTGAGTTTTAAAGAAACATACTCTTCATCGAGTTCTAAAATATCACGCAATATTTTAATGTCCATAAAAAATTTTATGCCGGCACCGGATTCATAAAAATGCTGTGCCAAATGGCAAAAATGGAATAAATAAAAATCCTCATTAGACATGGCATAATCCAAACCATCTGCCGTGATACCGTTTACAAACGGGTTGTATTTAAAGTTTTTACCGATTTTGGTTAAAGGCGATAACAACTGCTTATGCATTTCCACTTCCATATAGGGAACTTTTTTATAAAAATCGGAACTGATACCGGAAAAAACAAGATTATATCCCCTATCAAAGAAAATATCACGCACCCTGTCTGTATATCCGGGTAAATAATAGATGTCAATATCGGCAGCCGAGCGCATAATTTCCAAAGGGTACATTTTTCTCGTAATAATACCCTTCATCAGCAAATACGGAATGTTGTTTTCACGAAATTTGCTCAACAACTCTTCAAGCTCTTCATTTTCGGTTTCCTGTTTTTTTAGTGCTGTTTCAAAAGCCTGCTCATATTTTTCCATTTCTTCTTGCGGAACGAAATCGGCATCTTTAAGCGCAAGATACACATCGTTTTCCACGCCGTTTTGGTGCGCAAAACGATAAAGCCTGTGCCAGTCAATTTCTTCGACCGGTGCAGGCGCTGTTTCCATGTTTAAGCAAGCATTTAAACAGGTAATTAAATATTTTTTATAATATTCTACCATATATATCGCCTCTGTTTCTAAATTCATTATACCATATGTATTTTTTATTGTAAATTGTATTAATGAGTTTTTTTCGCGAATAATAATTAAAAAATTAAGGAGGAAAAGGTATGAATCAATACCAAGGTACAAAAACAGAAAAAAACTTAAAAAATGCATATGCTATGGAAAGTAAGGCGCGCAATAAGTATTCATTTTTTGCGACAACTGCCGCTAATGAAGGGTTTGAACAAATTGCCGATATTTTTAAAATGACGGCGGATAATGAGCGCGAACACGCCGAAATGTGGTTTAGTGAAATGGGCGGTATTTCCAATACAATCGCCAATTTAAACTCAGCGGCACAGGATGAAAACTACGAATGGAGCACCATGTATGAGCAGTATGCTGCAATAGCGCATGAAGAAGGCTTTGAGGAGCTTTCGGAAAAGTTTAAAAAAGTTGCTCAAATTGAAAAATCGCATGAACAGCGTTTTAATCAATTAATAAACAATATCAATAACAATCAAGTCTTTACAAAGGAGTGTGAACATACCTGGCAATGTCGCGCCTGCGGACATAAGCAAACCGGAGACGGTGCACCGGAAACCTGCCCTGTTTGTTCACACCCGCAATCATTTTATCAGCTGTATTGTGAAAACTATTAAAAACCGGTAGAGTTTTGCGTGCGTATGTGATATAATATAAAAAACGAAAGAAAATAACTAAATAGCTTTTACAGCTCAGTTTTAGCGATTCGGGCGAAAACAATATTTCGGAGGCATATTATGTCACAATGGGATAAAGATTATCTTGCGCTTTGTAAAAAAATATTAAATGAAGGCACCGAAGTGGAAAACCGCACCGGAATTAATACTATTAAAATTCCCGCGCATCACTTTCATTTTGATTTTTCAAAAGAGTTTCCGATTTTAACCACTAAACAGCTTTTCATTCGTCAAGCTGTTTTGGAAATGCTGTGGATTTATCAGGCACAATCAAATGATGTGCGCTGGTTACAGGAAAGAAATGTGCATATTTGGGATGAATGGGAAATTGATGAAAACGGCATTTGGAGCGCTACACAACTGCTGCCGGATGAAAACGGCAAGTTAATCAAAAAAGAGATTCATAGGCAGTTTGATAAGGAATATGCCCATACCATCGGTACGGCATACGGCTATATTGTGCGCAAATTCGGCTTAACACAGGAATTAATTGACAAAATCAAGCACCATCCGGAGGACAGGCGCATGATTATGAGTTTATGGCAAAATGATTATTTGCAAACCGCAGTGCTCCCCTCTTGTGTCTGGTCAAGCGAATGGGATGTAACGGATGGTAAACTGAATTGCTGGGTACACCAGCGCTCATGTGATGTGCCGTTAGGTCTGCCTTTTAATGTTACGCAATATGCTACATTATTATGTATGCTCGCAAAGGTCTGCGGTTTAGAACCCGGCACGATGGATTGGAGCATTAAAGATGCGCATATTTATGTAAACCAAGTAGATGGGATTAAAGAGCAAATCAGACGCTTTGAGAAACAAGGCGATTACCCGGCGCCGAAATTATGGCTCAATCCGGATGTGGATGATTTCTTCAAGTTTGACAACTCTAAAGAATGTAAAGATGTTCAGCTTATAGATTATCAGCATATGGGAAAAATTGCTTTTCCCATTGCACAATAGGAGTTATTATGAAAATAGCCATGATTGCCGCTGTAGGCAGAAATAATGAACTCGGAAAAAATAACGATTTGATATGGCACTTTAAAGAGGACATGCGCTTTTTTAAAGAAACCACAACCGGTTGCGCTGTTATTATGGGCAGAAAAACCTTTGAATCGCTTCCGAAAGCACTTCCCGGCAGAAAAAATATTGTGCTTACTAACAATATAGGATATGAAGCACCGGGCGCTCAAACAGTAGCAACGATTCAAGCGGCTTTAGATGCCGCAGATACCGAAACCGTATTCATTATTGGCGGTGCTGCCATTTATGCATCGTTTTTGCCTTTGGCGGATGAAATATATTTGACTGAAATTGATGCCGAATGTGCGGATGCCGACACTTTTTTTCCGCGCTTTGATAAGGCGCAATACACGAAAAGCATTATGCAAACATTGTGTGTAAATAATACTACACTGCAATTTGCACGATATGATAAAAAATAAAAAAATCGGGTTATTTCTATTATTTAGAAAATAATCCGATTTTTTAACGCTCAGACCCTCTCGGGTTCAAGTCCATTGTAATTATAAAAGGTATACAGACGCAAGGTCTGTATACCTTTTATGGTGCAGAAGATGGGACTTGCCGTCTGCTTCGCTTCGCTTGCATACTAATGGCTCGCCGACCCAACACTGTAAGACCAGATGATA
>JAFWGH010000139.1 GCA_017512465.1 Clostridia bacterium | reverse complement strand
TGTCGTAAAAATGTCGTAAGTGCGAAGATTTTGGGTAAAAACGGAGTGTCAAAACCCTCAAAAACCCTAAAATACTTGCAAATACCTTGAAATTTACTCCGAGAGGGGTTTCATTGTCGGGAACAATAAAACATCGCGGATGGTGTCGCTATTGGTGAGCAACATAACCAGCCTGTCAATACCCATGCCCATGCCGCCTGTGGGAGGCATGCCGTATTCAAGTGCCATGACAAAATCGCTATCAAGCATATTCGCTTCATCATCGCCTGCTTCACGCAGCTCGATTTGGTGCATAAAGCGCTCATACTGGTCAATCGGGTCATTGAGTTCAGAATATGCATTGGCAAATTCACAACCGCAAATAAACAGCTCAAAGCGCTCGGTAAGGTACTCCTTACCCGGCTTTTTCTTTGTCAGCGGGGAAACCTCTACCGGATAGTCGATAATAAAGGTGGGCTGCACCAAATTCTCTTCGACAGTTTCTTCAAAGACCTTAGCGAGCAAATCGCCCCACTTATCGGTCGGCTTAATTTCGATTTCTTCATACTTGGAAGCAATCTCTTTTGCCTTTTCGGTATCGCCGACAAATTCGCTGAAATCCACGCCGGCATACTGCTTAACCGCATCAATCATGCTTAATCGCGCAAAGGGTTTGCCCAAGTCGATTTCCTGCCCGCGCCAGTGCGCAGTGGTGGTGCCGCAGGCAACCTCAGCCGCATTGCGGATGAGCGCCTCGGTAATATCCATCATGCCGTGATAATCGGTAAATGCCTGGTACAGCTCAATCGTGGTAAACTCGGGATTGTGGCGTGCATCCATACCCTCGTTGCGGAAAATTCTGCCGATTTCATACACTCTTTCCATGCCGCCGACAATCAGTCTCTTTAAATGCAGCTCGGTGGCGATACGCATATACATATCGATATCAAGCGCATTGTGGTGCGTGATAAACGGTCTTGCCGTAGCGCCGCCGGGAATGTTATTGAGCATCGGTGTTTCCACTTCGATAAAGCCGATGTTATCTAAATAATTGCGAATAGAGGATACAATCTTACTTCTCTTAATAAAAGTATCTTTTACCTCCGGATTCATGATTAAATCCAAATAGCGCCTTCTGTAGCGCGTATCGGTATCTTTTAAGCCGTGAAACTTTTCGGGCAGCGGCAGCAAGCTCTTGGAGAGCAGGCGCACCGCTTGTGCATGAATGGAAATTTCACCGGTTCTGGTGCGGAATACAAAGCCTTTGACCTCGATAATATCGCCCAAATCCCACTTGCGGAAAGCTGCAAAGGCTTCTTCACCGATATCATTCATGCGCACATACACTTGAATCTTGCCGTTTTTATCATGCAAATCCAAGAAGTTGGCTTTACCCATATTGCGCCAGGTCATAATTCTGCCGCAAACGCTGACATTTAATTCCGGTGTCTCGCCCTCGGCGCACTTCTTTTCAAGCGCTTCAAACTGCTTGACAACCTCATCCGAATGGATGCTCTGCTCGGCAGTGGTAATCGTGAAGGGGTCCTTCCCCTCTTGCTGCAGCGCTTTGAGCTTTTCCACACGGATTTGTCTTTGCTCGCTCTCACTGGGCGCTTTATCGGCTGCCATTTCCATAACAGCACTCGGGGCGTTATTCTTGACAAACTCTACAAGCGCATCAACATCCTCCGCCGCCTTGCTTTGCAGCACCTGCGCACCATTTTGCGCAATCAGACTGAAAGATTTTCCATCCTGCGCGAGCGCATATTTCGGCAAGCCGAGCTCTTCGCCGACCGCTTCAACTTTTGCGCGACAGGATTTTTTAACGGCTTTTACCGCTCTCTTTGCCGCATCTAATTGCTCGAAGCCTTCGGCAAAGCCGATTTCTTCATTATCCTGCATCAGGGAAAAACGATACGTACCGTCCGCCTGCTTTTGAATGATAAACTTTCCTGCCATACTTCCTCCCAAAACAGATAGTGTGAATGCATAAAAGAGCGGGTTATCGATACGCTCCGTAACCCGCCCGTCTGTTTATTTGCTAATAGAAATAATCTTAAAGGTAATTGTGCCGACCGGTGCTTCCACCTGCACTTTATCACCCTTTTTATGACCTAAGAGTGCTTTGCCAATCGGGGATTCATCACTCAGCTTGCCCTTATCGGGGTCTGCCTGTGCAAAGCCGACAATGCTGTATTCCATATCCTCTTTAAGCTCCATATCGCGGATTTTCACTTTAGAGCCGACACCGACCACATCGGTGGATGCTTCGGTCTCATCAATGAGCTTAAAGTTTTGCAGCATCGCTTCAAGGTCATTGATTCTGCTTTCAATCTTACCCTGCTCGCTCTTGGCTTCATCATATTCACTGTTCTCGGATAAATCACCGTAACCGAGCGCGACTTGGATTTTTTCTTTAATTTCCTCACGCTTGGTGGTTTTTAAATGATGCAGCTCCTCTTTGAGCTCCTCTAAACCTTCTTTTGTGAGTAATATTTCTTTAGGCATTTTGAAAAACATCCTTTCCGGGCAGAGAATCTGCCGTAATTAACTTTTTAATTATATATTATTCATAAGTATTAGTCAAGCACTATTGCTTATAAAATGTGCATACATGTTTTTAAAGTTACAATCAACTCAATTTTTCGAGCGCATCTTTATACGATAAAATGATATTCCCCTGTCGGAATGCGGGGCAAACACTGTTTGAAAGAGAGGCTACCCCCGACAATTCATACAGCGCGGCGGCAAAAGGCAGCGGCGCAATACCGGGCGGCAGCAGTTTTAAATAACATTCCGGCAGGCAGACTCCCTCCGGCAGCATCAGTTTAGAGGTGAAAAGATTATCGGCACACCCCGCAAAGACAAGAGTGTTTCTTGAAAAAGCGGTGGGAACCGCTGCACGCTTTGCAAACAACACAACCGGCGCATCAAACGCGCAGGCGATATGCTCGCTCACCCGCACTGCAGTACCGTATTCTTCCATACAAAAGCGTGTAAAGCCATTATACTTGTCAGGGCGGGCGGTAATGATTTTTATCGTGCGCGCAAAGCGCGGCAAAGGCTTTAGTTTTTCCTGAAGCGAAGCGGAAAAATCAATCACCGCGCACTCTTGCAGCAACTCTTTTTGCGGCAGGAGTGAAAGCAGCTTTAAAAAAGAATTAACACATACAAGTGATAAAAACCGCTCGCTTTCAAAAGCGGATAAATTCACTTCTCTGTGCGCATGAATATTGCCGGGCAAGAGCATGATGCCCGCAGCATCTCCTGCTGCGGCGCGCACATTTGACCAATAAATTTTACCTCTGATAATCGGCACGGTCAATTTCACAAAGCCGCTGCCCTCTTGCGTTTGTATTCTCTCGGCTCTTACAGGCGGCGGCAGTAAATTGTACTTTAACTTCCCCCAAAAATTCTCCGGCTCGGAGATTGTATTGACTGTAGCAAACATACTAAAGTATATGAAATAAAAAACACTTTATGCGCTCAGCTTTTAATAGAAGTCGGTTGAAATTTATGTTTCTTCTTTCAGGGTTTCAAAATACTTCATGGAGCGCTCCGCCAGTGCCGCATAGCGCAGTTTTTTATCGCGAATATGCTCTTCAAGCGGCGGAATAATGCCAAAATTTGCACCCATCGGCTGAAAATCCTTCACCGTGGTATCGGTAATATAGTCGGTCAGCGCGCCCATCATGGTATAGGCAGGCAGCACAAAGCCTGCTTCCCCGCGCGCATACCGCAGCGCATTTATCCCTGCCAATATTCCGCCGGAAGCGGATTCCATATACCCTTCCACGCCGGTAATCTGCCCGGCAAAAAACAGGCGGTTATTGTTTTTTAAATTCAAGGTTTTATTTAAAACAAGCGGTGCATGAATGAAGGAATTGCGGTGCATAACACCATAGCGCTTAAACTGCGCATCATGCAGCGCGGGAATCATAGAAAACACCCGCTTTTGTTCGCCGAATTTTAAATTGGTTTGAAAGCCGACCAAATTATACATGGTGCCCAAACGGTTTTCCTTGCGCAGCTGCAACACTGCCCACGGTCTGTGCCCTGTTTTCGGGTCAGTCAATCCCACCGGCTTCATCGGACCGAAGCGGATGGCATCCTTGCCGCGCTTTGCCAATTTCTCAATCGGCATACAGCCTTCATACACATCAAAATCATGTACCACAGCGCCTTCGGCATGAATGAGCGCTTCATGAAAACGCTCGTATTCCTCCTTGTTAAGCGGACAATTGAGGTAGTCATCCTCACCGCCGCGGTCATAGCGAGACTGTGTAAAGGCAAACCCCTTGTCAACACTTTCGGCATCTACAATAGGTGCCGCCGCATCATAAAACGATAGCGGCGCGCCGCACTGCTCGCTGATTTTCTCGGCAAGAGCACCATCGGTCAGCGGACCGGTTGCCACGATGACAATGCCCTGCGGAAAATCGCTTATTTTTTCATGTATCACCTCTATACAGGGGTGATTTTCTATTTTTTCACTCACAAGTGCGGAAAACTCATCCCTATCCACCGCCAGCGCACCACCGGCAGGCACGGCAGTTTGCTCGGCACAAGCCACACACAAAGAGCCGAGCGCCTTCATTTCCGCTTTTAAAAGCCCTGCTGCGGAGGCAAGGCGCATCGCTTTAAATGAATTTGAGCAAACAAGCTCGCAAAGCTTTTCGCTCTTATGCGCCGGGGAAAATTCCTGCGGCTTCATTTCATACAGCTTAACGCGCACACCGCGATTCGCAAGATACCACGCCGCTTCACACCCGGCAAAGCCTGCACCGATAATACTGATTTGTTCCATATAGGCTCCTTATCAAGAAAAGGGAGCCGGGAAAACCCCGTATCTCCCTTTTATTATTATGATTTTGCTTTTGTTTTTTTCTCCGCTTTTTTGGAAAAACCGCAATCCTCTTTTAAGCACGCGAGCATACCGCCCTTTTGCTTAAAGAGAGTGGAGCCGCAATCGGGACACTTTTCATCCGTCGGCTCATCCCAGGTCATAAAGTTACACTGCGGATAGTTTTCACAGCCATAGAACTTATAGCCGCGCTTGGATTTCTTGGTAATGACATGCCCGCCGCATTTCGGACAAATACCGTCTGTGTTCACAACAAAGGGTTTTGTATTTTTACACTTCGGGTAATTGGGACATGCGAGGAATTTACCGAATCTGCCGACCTTTACAACCATGTTGGCACCGCATTTTTCACATTTGACATCGGTCACTTCTTCTTTGAGCTTGATTTTCACGCCTTCCATCTCTTTTTTGACTTTGCTCAAATTCTTCTCAAAGTCATCATAGAAAGTGTGAAGCATTTCAATATAATCGCGCTCACCCTGACCGATGTCATCCAAGCTCTGCTCCATTTGCGCCGTGAACTTCACATCCGCAATCTTCGGGAATTTGTTTTCGAGCAAATCCGTAATCGCTTCACCGAGCTCGGTGGGTTTAATGTGTCTTGCTTCTCTGACCACATATTCTCGGGAAAGAATGGTGGAGAGAATGGATGCATAAGTACTCGGTCTGCCGATACCGTTTTCTTCCAAGGTTTTAATCAGCGTTGCTTCCGTATATCTTGCGGGAGGCTGGGTGAAGTGCTGTGCCCCGTCAAGCGCACGCAGTTTGAGCACATCGCCTTGATGCAGTGCAGGCAGTGCGCCGCCCTTCTCCTCCTCATCATCGGAGCTTTCTTCGTAAATCTTCGTATAACCGTCAAACTTCACGGTGTAGCCGGAGGCTTTAAACAGGCAATCACCTGCGGTGATATCCACCTTCACCGTATCCTGCAAACATTCCGCCATCAGCGAAGCGATAAAGCGCTCCCATATCAGCTTATACAGGCGCACCTGGTCACGGCTTGCGCCGGATGCGGCAAATACCTCGGGTGTAATCAAAATATTGGTGGGACGAATGGCTTCATGCCCATCCTGCACCTTATTTTTCTGCTTAAAGTAGCGCTGCTTTGCCGGCACATACTCACTGCCGTAATTCTCGCTGATAAACTTCTTTGCGCCGGCTCTCGCCTCTTCCGAGATTCTCAAAGAGTCGGTTCTCATATAGGTAATCACACCGAGGGTGCCGAAGCCGGGTACATCCATACCTTCATACAGCTCTTGCGCCACTTTCATGGTGCGCTTGGATTGGAAGCCCAATTTTCTGGAGGCTTCCTGCTGCATGGTGGAAGTGATAAAGGGCGGTTGCGGCGCTTTTTTGCGCACACTCTTGCTCACATTTTCCACCACATAAGAAGCGCCTTCCAATTCCGCCAAAACCGCATCGGTTTTCTCTTTATTAGTGAGCTTTACCTTTTTGCCGTTTTTACCGTAAAAAGAGGCTTTAAACTGCTTTTTGGAGGAAGGCGGCACCAATTTTGCCACAATCGACCAATACTCCTCGGGTGTAAATGCTCTGATTTCTTTTTCTCTATCCACAATCAGGCGCAGTGCTACCGATTGCACTCTGCCTGCCGAAAGACCTCTGCGAATTTTTTGCGAAACAAAAGGAGAAAGTCTGTAACCGACAAGCCTGTCTAAAATACGCCTTGCCTGTTGCGCATTGACCAAATCCATATCAATCGCTCTCGGATTCTTCATGCCGGCTTCAATACCGCTTTTGGTAATTTCATTAAAAGTGACTCTGTCTGCCGCATTCATATCCAAACCCAACAGTGTGGCAAGGTGCCAGGAAATGGCTTCTCCCTCACGGTCAGGGTCGGTTGCCAGCAATACATGCTCACTCTTGTTCGCCGCTTCAATAAGGTTATTGACAAGCTCTGTCTTACCTTTTACAACCGCATACTTCGGCTCAAAATCATGCTCGACATCCACGCTCAACTTAGAGCCCGGCAAATCTCTGACATGACCGTTGGAAGCAACGACATTATAATCCTTTCCCAGATATTTTTTGATTGTGCTTTTTTTCGTTGGTGACTCAACGATAACCAATGTTGACATACATTAACCTCTATATCCTTAAATGATTACTATACGATATCACTGCCGCCTAACACTGCCGGTACACTCTACCCTCCAGCGCCACAACGGCATCCATCAATTCCAGTGTTGTCAATTCCGAGAGCACCTCTCGCTGTGAGAGTGCAGTCATGGTACTGATTTCATTGATGTGCTTTTGTCCGGTCTCCAGGCAATCATACACAAGCCTTGTTTTTGGTGCCAATCCGCTTACGCGCTGCTTTTCATCAAACTTCAACTCGATTTCCTCATCGACCGCTTCTATTTTTGTTTTCGGCAAATCGCCGTAAATCTCCTCATGCTCCTTGATGTCAAAAGCGGCTGCTTTTTGCACATCAATCACGCCGGGATATTCACTTTCATAATTGCTTAAAATATCCTCTACCCCGATAACAATACCGGCACCGTCGCGAATGAGCTCATTCACACCCTGAAACGCCTTATTGTATATTCCGCCGGGGACACCGTAAACATCTCTGCCGTATTGCTTGGCGAAATCCGCTGTAATCAGCGAACCGGAGGAGGCACTTGCCTGCACCACCACCGTGCCGCGCCCTAAAGCGGCAATGAGCCTGTTACGAATGGGAAAAGAATATCGGTTTGCCTGATAATCGGGCGGAAACTCACTTATGAGTGCACCGCTTTGTAGCACTGCCTGCCGCAATGCCGCATGCTCTTTTAAAGTATCGGCACTTAAGCCGCTGCCGAGTACCATAACGGTTTTTCCGCCTGCGAGCACAGCACCCTTATGCGCCGCACTGTCAATGCCCATAGCACCGCCGCTGACAACCACCGCGCCGCCCTTTGCAAGGGAATACGCGAGCCTTGTCGCAACATTTAAGCCGTAATACGAGGCTTTGCGTGCACCGACAATGGAAATCATCGGTTCCGCATTAAAATCGATATTTCCCTGCACATACAGCACACACGGAAAATCGGGCATATGTTTAAACGCCTGCGGGTACGCAGCATCATCCGGCGTGAGAATACGATAGCCCTCCCGCGCACAGCGTGTGGTAATGCTCCGCGCTTCGCTCAAATCTTTATCTAAAAACTTTTTCATGCACGAAGGGCGAAAGAAAGTGCCGTAGTCCGCGCATTCATAGAAAGCCTTTACACTCTCATACGCTTCTAAAATGCGTGCGGTTTTGCCGCCTGCGCCGATTTTTTGCTGCAGCCACAGCCAATAAAGTGTATTGCTCATTTTGACATCTCATACATCATTACCGTTGCCGCTTGCGAAGCATTCAAGCTCTCGGCTCTGCCGCGCATGCGAATGGTAACAGCACTGCCGCACGCAATCAACTGTGCGCTTAAGCCGTTTGCCTCATTGCCGACTGCCGTGATAATTCCCTGCCGGTGTGCAAGCACCCCGACATCGGCAGCTTCGCCGCTGACCACAGAGCAAAACACATCCATGCCATGCTCCTTGCAATCCGCTAAAAACGGCAAAGGTTGATCGGTTTGAATAATCGGAAAACGAAATACGGCGCCCATGGATGCGCGCATCACCTTTTGCGAAAACACCTCGCAACAACCGCTCGCCATGACACCCGAAAGACCGAATGCCTCGGCAGTGCGGATAATGGTGCCGAAATTACCGGGGTCCCTCACCTGCTCCAAAAAGAGGTATTTACCGCTGTAATCCACCTGCGCAGTAAGCGAAGGCTTTTTGCACACACAAAATATCCCCTGCGGATGCTTTGTATCGGTTAACTTTTCACAAATATGCTCTTCTATTATATAAGTATGCGCACTGTGTGCCACGATACGCCCTGCCTGCCCTGAAGCAAGCATTTTTTCGCTTAACAGGCACATCTCAATCTCTACGCCGTTTTGCGCCGCATCCTCGCACAGCCTCAAACCCTCTGCGAGCACATACTCCGATGTGCCGGAGGATTTTTTTAAAGAGCAGGCATATTTAATTTTCGGGTTGGCTCTGCTCGTAATGATATCCATAACACGCTGCTGCTTTCTTCAAAAAATTGAGGGGATAGACGCTCAATTATATAGTATAGTGAGTAGCGATTCATTTTTCAAGAGATTTTTTTGCAAAGCGGCAAAAATTTTTTTCGCAAAAAAAGTATCACCTATATAATAGGTGATAAGTATTATAATATAATAGAGAAAAAAGCTGTCTCTAATTTGAGACAGCATTTTTTAATCTTATTTTAAAGCTTCTTTTGCCTGCTCAGTTAATGCAGTGAAAGCCTTGGGGTCGGAAATCGCAATTTCGGAAAGCATTTTTCTGTTCAGCTCAATCCCTGCTTTTTTCAACCCATTGATAAAGGTGGAATAATTCATACCGTTTTGCTTGCAAGCAGCAGAAATTCTGGTAATCCACAATCTTCTGAAATCTCTCTTCTTTTGCTTACGGCCGATATAGGCATAGTTGCCGGATTTCATTACGGCTTCTTTGGCGGTCTTAAAGAGTCTGCTCTTTGCACCATAGTAGCCTTTTGCCATTTTTAATGTCTTTTTTCTTCTTTTGCGAGTCATCATCGCGCCTTTAACACGAGCCATGTATCTCTACCTCCGTTAATTCATTAATCTATCCTAATTTAATAGGTTTTGCCGCTGTGCGGCTCTGCCCTGAAACGGGCGCATTGTGTTTACTTATAGGGAATCAATCTCTTAATCTGTTTTTGATTGGTCTTATCAGCAACAGTTGTTTTGCGGAGATTTCTGGTTCTCTTGGTTGTTTTCTTGGTTAAAATGTGGCTCTTGTTTGCATGAGCACGAATCGGCTTACCGTTTTTAGAAAGCTTGAAGCGCTTTTTTGCACCGGTATGAGTCTTGATTTTAGGCATAATTTTTTCCTCCTTAATATTAGGGTACTTGTGATAACTACTTAGTCGGTTTGGCGGCAAGGAACATCAAAATCTGCCTGCCCTCCAATTTCGGCTGTTTCTCAACACTTGCAAATTCCTCACAAGCCTCGGCAAATCTCTTCATGGTTTGAACACCCATTTCGGAGTGACCCATTTCACGGCCTCTCAAGCGAATGGAGCATTTTACCTTATTGCCGGCTTTTAAGAATCTTTCCGCATGCTTTAATTTCGTATTAAAATCATGAACATCAATATTTAAAGAAAGTCGAATTTCTTTAATTTCCATGGTCTTTTGCTTTTTCTTATTTTCTTTAGCCTTTTTGGCTTGTTCAAAGCAATACTTACCATAGTTCATTATTTTGCACACGGGCGGTTTAGCATTAGGCGCAATGAGAACCAAATCCAAATCTCTTTCCTCTGCGATAGCGAGTGCCTCTTGTGAGGACATAATGCCGAGCTGTTCGCCGGAATCCGAAATAATTCTAAACTCCTTACCTCTGATTTGCTCATTGACTAATGTGTTGTCTTTTGCAGCTATTTCCAAGCACCTCCATTATTTATAAATTCTTAAACAAAAAAGAAAACACCGACAGGGCGGTGCAATATCAAAGTGCGCAGAAAAACTCTGCTGAAAATTCGATATTGACCTTTCCGCTCCCGCAAATAAGGTGAAAGCCAAACGGCTTTTCTTTATTGTTCCGAATTATTTTAATATACCAAAGCGCATTTGTCAAGAAAAATTTCAATTTTTTCAAAAAAAGTAATGAGTTTTTCTCACTTGTTGAAAGTATTGTTGATGAATTGTTGAAGAATAAATATTTCACCGTTAAAAGAGCGAATTTCGCCGAAAAATATTGGTACATTTTCCATCTTTAAAAACCGCCGTATCCGTTATATAATATTGACTACCGAATCCATGCCGGCACTGTTGCGGCATGGATGAAATGTGTAAACGGATGAATTGTTGGAGTATGTATGAATTATAAACTTAATTTAAAAGCACTCGACTCTTCCTTTAAAGTGCCGAATGCTTTAGCCGACAATTTCATAAAACTGGCAAACCCGAAGCATATCCTCATTTTGCTTTGGGTGCTGCGCCATGCCGACACGCCGAAAAGCTCCGAGGAGATTTGCGCCGAGCTGCACATGGATAAAAGCATTGTCAATGAAGCCATTTTCTATTGGATTGACAACGGCTTCATGGTGCCCACGGGCGCGGCAGAACAACCCGACATGCCGGATACAACCGCTGCAGCGCAAAGCCGAAACATGCCGCGCGAGCAGGCATCCCCCACACCGCAGCCGGCTGCCGCAAAGCCGGAGCACCCGCTCGGCTCTTCTATGGCGGATGATGCCGATATTCTTGCCAGAGCACAGGAATCCGCGGAGTTTAAATTCCTCTTGCAAAAGAGCCAACAGATTTTCGGCAGAACCATTTCCAAAGCGGAGCGCTCCATGCTCTTAAGCTTAATGGATTATTACGGACTGCCGTGTGAAGTGATATTAATGTTAATTAAATATGCCGTTCTCTCCGGCAGAACCGGTACGCGCTACATCCAAACCGTCGGTGCCGCATGGGCAGAAGAAGGCATACAAACCCTCGAGCAGGCAGAAGCCAAAATAAAGCAGTTAAACAAAACCAATAAGCTCTGGCGCACCTTTAGCGAGCAGGCGGGAATCGCCTATAAAAACCCCACCAAAAAGCAGGAAGCATTATTTGTCAAATGGACAAAGGAGTGGAAAATGAGTGTGGAAATGCTCGCTTACGCTTATGAAAAAATGCTCGATTCCATCGACAAGGTCAATTATAACTATTTAGATAAAATTATCACTTCCTGGCATGATGCGGGCTTAAAGAGCATCTCCCAAGTCGAGCAGGCGGAAGCGGGCAGAAAAGAGCAGGCGGCAGGCAAACAAAAAGAGGCTGCCTCCACCCCCTCTTTTTCCATAGATAAATATAACCGATTTGTCGATAACTTTGAGTTGAAATATAAGAAGGAGAACCAAGATGTATAATCCCGAAGCGATAGCCGCGGCGTTTGCCGCAGCGCGCGAGGACCATTCAAAAGCGATTGCTCTGTCGATAGAGCACAGAGAGCTTGCGGAACAAAAAAATCCCCGCTTTGCGCAAATTGCAAAGCAGTTGAGCCTCATCGGCGCCGATATTGCCAAATCCTTTTACAGTGAGAATCCCGCAAAAAGCGTGGAAGCACTTGCCGCAGAGAGCCTGCGCCTGCAGGAGGAGCGCAAAGCCCTGCTCAAAAGCATGGACTTACCCGAGGATTATTTGGAACCGCAGTACAGCTGTAAGCAGTGCAGTGACACCGGCAGGGTAAACGGAAAAATTTGCAGCTGTATTCGCCGCAGAGCGGTTGACTTTTCACTGGAGGCACTTGCCGCCGTATCCCCGAGTGAGCGCTGCAGCTTTGAGAGCTTTGATTTATCCTATTACAAAGATATGAAGGATGAAAACGGCAAAAGTGTTTATGAGAAAGCCAAAGATAATTTGGAATATCTCAAGGCTTACAGCGAGGATTTCTCGGAACATTCCAAAAGCTTATATATCTTCGGCAAAACAGGTCTTGGCAAAACACACTTAACACTTGCCACCGCCAACGCCATTATCCGCAGAGGCTACCATGTGGTCTACGGTATGGCAGGCATGATTTTTTCGGATATTGAAAGAGAAAAATTCAAATCCGAGGAAGGCAAGTATACCATGCAAAAGCTCTTGGAAGCGGACTTGCTGATTATTGATGATTTAGGCAGTGAATTTCACACCTCTTTTTCCGCAAGTGTTGCCCACAATATTATAGAAAGCCGCCTGCTGGCAAACAAGCCGATTATCATTACCACGAATTTAGATTTGGGCGGTATCCACCGGCAATACGGAGAGCGCATTGCTTCACGCATTATCGGCGAGTATGTCCCCATTCGCTTTGTGGGCGAAGATATTCGCCAATTAAAGGAATTTATGTATTAAAAAAACTGTCTCCTCCCGAGACAGTTTTTTCTTAATTGTCAGCGGTTAGCGGTTAGCAAATTAGCCTTTAGCGAAAGGGCGGGACACCCGCACCTACTACCCTCCCGTCACACCTTCGGTGTGCCTTCCCTCCCTGACAAGGGAAGGCGTTAAGCGGTAAGGATTATAAAACATAGAACCAACTTGGTTTTTATCTCTCTACCCCTCTGTCACGCTACGCGTGACGTCTCCCCTCGTCAAGGGGAGATATAAAAAGGTTAAATTGACCATAGAACCGACTTGGATTTTATCCGACTAATACAATCAAGCGCGCATGTGTCGCCCTCAACTTGCGCAAAGCGCAAACATCATTAGCGTTAGCGACATCATTAGCGAAGCGGCATCATTTGCACGCAGTGCAAACATCACTCAACGGCTCTGCCGCTGCTGTCCTGCCCACTCGCTAACTGCTAACCGCTGACCGCTGACTGCTCAACTAAAAAACAGGCTGCCGTCTGCAGCCTGTTTTTGCTTATGCTTTTAAGTGCTTTAACATTCTAAGTACATCTGCCCTATCCATCTCTTTCGGAACCGGATAAAGCGGATTGGCTTCCGCTATAATTCTATCGGCAAGCTCGACAAAATCTTTTTCCTCGAGCTGTTCGAAGCGCGCGGGAATGTCCATTTTCGCATTCATATCTTGAATAGATTTAATAAACTTCTTTGCCTTGTCGGCTTCATCTTTACCCTCTATGCCGGCTTCATCGGCTAAATCTGCAAGCTGTGAGAAGCAGGTATAACCGTAGTACTTGAGCATTTCGGGCAAAATGGTCGCACATGCGGAGCCGTGTGCAATACCGTACATACCGCCAATGGCATGTGCAAACGCATGCACATAGCCGACATATGCCTGTGTAAATGCTACGCCTGCATAGTAGGAAGCGAGCAGCATCTGCTCTCTTGCTTCAATATTCTTGCCGTCTTCGTACACCACCGGCAAATACTTATAAATCATATTGACTGCCTGGCGGGCTTTTGCTTCGGTGTTTTTGGTATTGGATCTGCCGATATAGGCTTCTACCGCATGCGTAAGCGCATCCAAACCGGTCGGTGCCGTGATAAAGGGCGGCAAGCCGAGAGTCAGTTCGGGGTCAAGCACCGCATAGGGCGGGCGGATTGCCGGGTCCAAAATGGTAACCTTGGTGTGGTTGGCACCGGTGATAACCGCGGCGATTGTTGTTTCCGAGCCGGTACCGGCAGTAGTCGGCACAGCGAAAATCGGCGGTAAGCCTTTGCCTACTTTGAGCATGCCGCGCATTTTTTCAACCGACTTATTCGGATGCGCCGCTCTGGCTGCTGCAATTTTTGCGCAGTCCATGGAGGAGCCGCCGCCGAAAGCAATCACACAGTCGCAAGCGTTGTCGTTATAGATTTTAAGCGCCGCCTCAATATTTTCAATCGTCGGGTTAGGCACTACCTGATCATAAAGTGCATAAGAATAACCGTTTTCTTCAATAGAAGCAAACAAGCCATCCAATAATCCCAATTTCATCAAACCGGGGTCTGTAACGATTAACGGTTTTGAAAAACCTTTATCTTTAATGATTTTTGCCAAATCCTTCACAGCGCCGGCGCCGGAAAAGATCTCGGGCTCCTGCCACTTAAACGCAACATCAGACCCTAATTTCATTACCTTTTGATAACCTCTGCAATATACAGTTTGTAATGCATTCATCTTACTATCTCCCTTTATAATATTATGGTTATTTTACTACATTTTGAGAGCTGTTTCAAGCACTCTTTGCCTTACGCGGCGTTGTCAATTTCTTTGTCGCAAACGCATCAAATTTCTGCAACACAAAGCTGATACCGACAGCGACGACCACCATCACCGCGTAATAGATGATGTTTTCGACGGGCAATCCGAGCAAATTCATTATGGTTCTTAGTGAAACGTGTACCAAATATAATTCCAGGCTCATTGAACCGAAGAAGGCGCAAATCTTAGAGAAGCCGTCACTGTGAATAGCTTCCAGCACAATGGAAAGCACCATCATAACAAGCAGCGCGTAAATGGTTTCGCTGTAGCGCACAATATATGCCGAAAACACCGCGTCGGTAACATTGCGCATAATCGAAATGTACAAAAATGCCGCGCCGCCCAAAATGCTGATGAGCCAAAACGGCAGCTTCACTGCGCGCTTATTGTAAGCCATCTCACCGAGGTACACGCCGATAAGGAAAGCGGGGATTCTGGTAAGCATTACTTCTATATTTTCATAAAGCGAAGGCGCCAGCCTGCTGAGCGCAAAATTAGCCGCCACGACAATGCCGCACAGGATGAGTAACTTTATAAAGTTATACTTGCCGGTCCGAAACAGTTTAAAGAACAACGGAAACAGCAAATACATCACTAAAATGAAGGCGACAAACCAAAACTGTGAGGAACTCTTGAGCACAAAATTGACAAAAAACACACCGCGCAAAAATGCTACGATTCCCTGCTTCTTAATGATGCAGCGCAACGCAAAATGAACCGTTGCCACAATCGCATAGGGAATAACCACGCGCACCAAGCGCTTTTTGTAGAATTGTCCGATAGATGCATTTTTGCTCATTGAGAAAAATAATCCCATGCCCGAGAGCATCAAAAAGACGGGCACACCCACACTGCCGACAAGTGCGCAATAAATCTTTGCCACCGCCAATTTGCTCAGCAAGCAATAGTGATATACGACAATCGAGACAATCGATATACCGAACAAATCGTTGCGCCGCTTGCTGAGTATGGAATAATCCAGTACTGTTTGTTCCATTATATTTCCTTTCCTCCATTAATAATCCAATTCTTTGGTTTCAACTTTTTCTTGAATGAGTGCAATAAAGTCGGCTAAATCAAACGCGCCCTTATCACCCTCTTTTCTCGAGCGGACGGAAACGGTACCCGCTTCAATATCCTTATCGCCCACTAAGAGCATATACGGAATCTTTTCAAGCTGCGCTTCACGGATTTTGTAGCCGATTTTTTCACTGCGGTAATCCACTTCACAGCGGATGCCTTCGGCGATAAGCTGCTTTTTAATCTCATCGCAATAGTCCTGATGCCTGTCGGCAATCGGGAGAATCTTTACTTGCGTGGGAGCAAGCCATGTCGGGAAAGCACCGGCGTATTTTTCGATTAATAACGCAAGTGTTCTCTCATAGCAGCCGATGGATGTTCTGTGAATGATATAGGGGTTTTTCTTCACACCATCTTTATCCACATACTCCATGCCGAAATTTTTGGCAAGCATTTGGTCAATTTGGATGGTGATAAGCGTATCCTCTTTGCCGAATACATTTTTGATTTGGATATCGAGCTTCGGACCGTAAAACGCCGCTTCGCCGATACCCACTTTGTACTCGAGACCCAAGTGATCGAGGATTTTCTTCATTGTGCCCTGGGCTTCTTCCCACTGTTCGGGTGTGCCGATATACTTTTCCGTATCTTCCGGATCCCATTGTGAGAAACGATAAGAAACATCTTCATACAGCCCTAAGGTTTTGAGCATATAAATAGCAAGCTCGGTGCAGGCTTTAAACTCTTCTTCTAACTGCTCGGGGGTGCACATCAAATGACCTTCACTAATGGTGAATTGGCGCACGCGGATTAGGCCGTGCATTTCACCCGAAGCTTCATTTCTAAAAAGAGTGGAAAACTCATTGTAACGCAGCGGTAAATCTCTGTAAGACCTGCCGCGATTAAGGTACGCCTGGTATTGGAAGGGACAAGTCATCGGGCGCAGTGCGAATACTTCATCTTCACTCTCGGGGTCACCCATAACAAACATGCCGTCACGATAGTGCTGCCAGTGGCCGGAAAGCTTATACAAATCACTCTTTGCCATGTAGGGTGTTTTGGTCAACTGCCAGCCTCTCTTATACTCTTCATCTTCCACAAAGCGTTGCAAAGTTTGGATAACCTTTGCGCCCTTGGGCAGCAAAATCGGAAGTCCCTGACCGATGATGTCACTGGTGGTGAAAAATTCCATCTCTCTGCCGAGCTTGTTGTGGTCACGCTTTTTCGCTTCTTCAAGCGCTGTCAGGTGGGCTTCGAGCTTGGATGCCTTATCAAACGCGGTGCCGTAGATTCTTTGCAGCATCTTATTATGCTCATCACCGCGCCAATACGCACCGGTGGCGGAGGTGAGCTTAAATGCCTTTACGCGTGAGGTGTCGGGCAGGTGAGGACCTGCGCAAAGCTCGGTGAATTCACCTTGCTTATAAAAAGAGATTTTTTCTCCCTTTCCGGCATGCTCCTCGGTCAACTCCACTTTATAAACCTCACCTAAGTCGCTGTAATACTTCACCGCTTCCTCAGGTTCCATTTCAAAGCGCTCGAGTGGAAGATTTTCTTTAACAATCTTTTTCATCTCTTTTTCGATGGCTTCCAAATCTTCCGGAGTGAAGTTGTGCTCTAAATCAAAATCGTAATAAAACCCATCTGCAATAGCGGGTCCGATAGCGAGCTTTGCCTGCGGGAATAAGCGCTTAACTGCCTGCGCCATGATGTGAGATGCCGTGTGGCGGAAAGTGTATGCACCGAATGCATCTTCAAAGGTTAAAATACTCAGCGCACAATCCTTTTCAATCGGGGTGCGCAAGTCGCAATTTTCTCCATCAATATTTGCAGCACACGCGGCTTTATATAAGCCCATGCCCAGCTCTTTCGCAATTTCAAGCGGTGTAATGCCGGATGCATACTCTTTGACTACGCCGCCTTTTAATGTGATTTTTACCATGTTTATTTTCCTCTTTTCTTTTGAGTTGTGAGTTTATTATTTAAGTTTGGAGTGTGGAGAGTGGTTCGCTGCGCGAACAATGAAGAATGAATGATGAATGAAGAATTGTGGTGGTGCCGCAAAGCGGCACATTGTAAGAATTTATCCGAATTCCACATTGTAGTGGCGGGTCTCCGTGCCCGCCTATTGTCATCCCGAGCGTAGCCGAGGGATCTTTAATATCAAGTGCGAATGTGTCGCCCTTAATTCTTCACTATTCATTTTTCACTATTCATTAAACAAAAATCCCGAGGCAAACGCCTCGGGATGAAGTTTGACTCCACGGTTCCACCCGAGTTGCGCGCTCCTGCGCGCCACTCACATGCTCTGTAACGGGAGCGCCCGGCGTGCCATTTTCGCACGCACTCGCAGAGCGGTAGCCTCAATACTTTCACACATTCTTACACCAACCGAATGCTCTCTAAGCCGAAAAATATTGCGCCTTGTTTCTGCTCATCGTTTTTAACCGATTATATTAATACTATCACTTTAAAGTATTGATGTCAACCGATTATTTTACTTTTATTGTCTTTACCTTTGACCAGGCGCTCAAACTCTTTTGCCCGGAAACGGTTTTATATGCCGCTACGCGCACATAATACTTGGCGCCGGATTTGAGTGACTTATAAATCACGGAAGTATTTTTCTTGCCTGCAATATATTTGGTGGTGCGGTTTTTCTTAAAGTTTTTGTCGGTGCTGTACTGCACACAATAGCCATCGGAATAATTTACCTGATTCCAAGTGATTTTCAATCTTGATTTGGCAACCGATATCAAATGGTTAATAGAGGTGGACGGTGTTTTTACATTAACGGTAAGGGTTTTGGACTTTCCGTTACTCAAATAACACTTAATTTTCACCTTGCCAACGCTCTTGCCGGTCACCACACCGTTTGCCGAAACAGTTGCAATCTTTTTATTGGAGGATTGGAAATACACTCTGTCCACAATGCCGCTCGGTGTCAGCGAGGTTTTAATGGTGATGGTCTTGCCCACCTGCACGCTGTCGGCGCAGCTTGCATCAATAGAGGTAGGACCGGTCGGTTGCCTGATATCGCCGTAATAAGCGTAATTACAATTTTTACATTTATAGATAGTGTAACCCATCTTGACCGAAGTGGGCGAGACAACGGTCTTGCCGCCTTTGTAATTATAATCGTGCCCATGGGCATTTTCAAACATACCGTAATAGACATTTTTACAGCGCTCGCACTTATAATAGGTGTAACCGGACTTGGTGCAAGTAGCGGCACAAGTCGTTGTTTGATAATCATGTCCGAGTGCGTCCACACGGTCAGAGATATAAGTGTTTTGACAGCGCGCACATACATAGGTGGTGTATCCTTCTTCTGTACAGGTGGGTTCCTTTACACTTGCTGTATACGCATGTCCCTGTGCCGGTGTAAAACGCGCCTTTGTGACCAGCTCACAACGCGTGCATGCAGTAATTACCGCACCTGCGGATTCACAAGAGGATACAATTTCCTGCTCTTCAAAATTGTGTCCGAGTGCCGGAAGAATATCATCAAACACCTCACCGCAGCGTGAACACTCGCCTGCCGCTTCCCCGCTCTCGGTGCAGGTCGGCTCCACATATTTTGTATATTGGTAACTGGTGTGACCGAGTGCCGGCACGACAATATCCGCCTCTATTAAGTCACCGCAGCGGTTACAAATGATATCCTTCATGCCGCTTTCGGTACAAGTCGGCTCTTCCCATAAATCATCCACCGGGTCATGTCCCAAAGCCTCCACGGCTTCGGTCTTGGTGCCGCCGCACACGGCGCAGCTATACTCCGCCATACCGCCTTCGGTACAGGTCGGCTCCTCTCCCGGCACATAACCGGAAAAGTCATAGCGGTGGTCTACAACACTCACACTGAAAGAAGCGGAGCGTGTCACCCCGTTATCCGTATAGGAAACCGTGATAGCCTTTGTGCCGAGGGTAGAAGAATCAAAATCGGATAATTCATACCCCGTTACGGTACGGCTGATGCCATCGGAATATATCGCACTGACAACCATTCCCGTTGTATCCAGCTGTGTATTTTTACAATACTCGGTTTTAGCGGGCGGCGCTGTAATGACAATGCTCGAAAGCGCGCTGTCAATGAGCTGATACTCAATATTATAAGTTTCGCAATAGCTCACGGCATAAGAGTCGGAATAACAGTATACCACAAAAGAAGAGTTGGTGGCTTCAAATGCATCCACCCCGATATAGCTGACCGATTTCGGTATCAAAATACTTTTGAGCTCTATATCTTCCTGAAACGCCTCTTTGCCGATATAGGTAACCGTATCGGGAATATTAATATTTTGCAGTTTTCTGATATTACCGAAGGCGTTATTTCCGATGTAGGTAACCGCACCCAATATTTTAACCGTTTCCACATTAAATGCGCCGATAAACGCCAAGTCACTGATCGCCACCATGCCGGTGCCGACGGTGAGAGTTTTTAAATTCTCCGCACCGTCAAACGCATAGTGCTCAACACTCTTTACGGTATTCGGTACCACAAATGAGGTATCGGGTTTTGCAACGGGATAGGAATAGATTATCGTGCCGTCTTTACTGTACAGCACACCGTTAACACTTTTAAAATACGGATTGGCGGTAGAAACGTTGATATTCAATAACTTCGGGGTTTCACTGAATACATTCGTACCGAATTCCTTAAGACCCGAACCGAAATTCACGGTTTCAAGCTTCGCGCATTTCTCAAAAGCAATATCGCCCACACGCACCACGGAGTTTGGAAGCGTTACGGTGTTTAAGGAGCACTGTGAAAAGCAGACATCCTCAATATTGGTAACAGGATAACCGCCGATTTTATCAGGCACGGTGAAGGAACCCGTATCGGATTTCTTTTTATACTCCACAATGGTTACCTTACCGCCGGATATATAATATTCATACTTGCCGTCTGCACTTATTTCGGCATGAGAAAAGACAGCCGTTATGTTAACGACACTGATTAACATCACGACACTTAAAAACAATGCTATCGCTTTTTTCATACCCATCATCCTTTCGATACGATAATATGATGAAAAATAAATATAGAATATTACATATTAATTATAATATTTTGTAAATTAAAGCGCAATAATCAAAAATAGATAAAAAAAGTGAAGTGTATTTATACACTTCGCCAAATAAGGGATTTGTCGAGCTAACGCTCAG
>JAFWGH010000138.1 GCA_017512465.1 Clostridia bacterium | reverse complement strand
TTTGCACTAAGATAAGGCAAAACGGTGAAGGAATGCTGACGCATTGCGAAGCGTTTTAACGCAATATTAGGGGAAAAGAGGCAACAAAACCTATTATGGTTCGGTTCCTTTTACCCTAGGGTAAAAGGAGTCGAACCTTAACAGCCTCTCACTTGCCCTTTTTGGCTTATTTATCCAATTTTTCGTTGATTGGCGCCAGCCAATCTGCCTCAATACTGAAGAAATTATCACAAAAATTTCTTCGCGAGAGGTGCGTCGCAGTTTTGGTTAGCCTATTTTGCACTAAGATAAGGCAAAACGGTGAAGGAATGCTGACGCATTGCGAAGCGTTTTAACGCAATATTAGGGGAAAAGAGGCAACAAAACCTATTATGGTTCGGTTCCTTTTACCCTAGTTGGAAAAAAATACAAAAAAACCGATACATACACTTGACAAATGCAGCACAAAAGAGTATACTTGTAACAACATCCAAAAAAGGTAAACAGTGTTAACCTTTTGTAAGAGGCGTCAGAGCAAAAAAGAGTAGCTTTCCGAAAGCGCACAGAGAAGCGGTGGCTGGTGAAAACCGCAGGCGGAAAGAGAGTGAATACATTTTGCGAGCCCCGCACCGAACCGGTATCTCAGTAGGCTGCGGCGCATCGTTCCCGTTAAAGAACGCATGAGGTCAAAGGCGCAGCCTTTGATAAACTGAGGTGGTACCGCGATAATGCAAATTATACGCCCTCTGTCATTTGACAGAGGGTGTTTTTTTAGTTAAAGTCAATGTATGAGGAGGAAACAGATACAATGGCAATCAAAATTATTTTACTGGTGCTTTTCTTCGCCGTGATGATAGGCGTTGGTGTTTATGCAAAAAAGCACTCAACAGATGTAAACGGCTTTGTACTCGGCGGCAGGTCTGTCGGTCCGTGGCTGACTGCGTTCGCTTTCGGCACTTCCTATTTTTCCGCCGTTATCTTTGTCGGCTATGCGGGACAATTCGGCTGGAAATACGGTATTGCTTCCACCTGGATAGGTCTGGGCAATGCCTTTATCGGTTCACTCCTTGCCTGGGTTATTTTGGGCAGAAGAACAAGGGTTATGACACAGCACATCGGTTCCAAAACCATGCCGGATTTCTTTGAGCTGCGCTATATGTCCACACCGTTAAAAATTGCGGCTTCCATTATTACTTTTATCTTCTTAATCCCTTATACCGCTTCGCTTTTTAACGGTCTGTCCCGCTTATTCAGCATGGCGTTTCCGGGCATTGACTACTCGGTATGCGTAATCGTGATGGCTGTTTTAACGGCGATTTATGTCATTATCGGCGGCTATATGGCAACGGCGATTAATGATTTTATACAAGGTATCATTATGCTCGTTGGTATTGTCGCGGTTATTGTGGCGGTTTTAAAAGTAAACGGCGGCTTAACCGGCAGCATGATAGAGCTCTCAAAGCTGACTGCAAAAACCGATGCCGGAGCGGATTTCTTAGGTGGCTTTGCCTCCTTCTTCGGTCCTCAGCCGATTTGGCTGATTGGCGTGGTGCTTCTCACCTCCCTCGGCACATGGGGATTGCCGCAAATGGTCGGCAAATTCTATGCCATTAAGGATGAAAAGGCAGTCAGAAAGGGCACAATTATTTCCACAGTCTTTGCGCTTGTAGTAGCAGGCGGCTGCTACTTCCTCGGCGGATTCGGCAGACTCTTTGTTACGGGTGATAAAATCGACCCCCAAACCGGCAATCCGGTCGGCGGCTTTGATACCGTTATTCCCTCGATGCTCGAAAACCTTTCGCCGGTTTTAATAGCGATTGTGCTTATACTGGTACTCTCCGCTTCCATGAGCACACTTTCCTCACTGGTATTGACCTCTTCTTCGACCATCACACTGGACTTTATCGGTCAGTTTACCAAGATGAATGATAAGAAAAAGTTAAACTTCTTGCGTGTGTTTGTAGCGGTCTTTATCATCATTTCCGCAGTGATTGCCATTGTGCAGGCAAAGTCACAGGTTACCTTCATCGCACAGCTCATGGGTGTGAGCTGGGGCGCATTGGCAGGTGCCTTCTTAGCACCGTTCTTATACGGCTTGTTCTTAAAGAAAGTTACCCGCGGCGCAGTATGGACAAGCTTTATCTCCGGCGTGGGGATTACGGCTTTTGAATTATATGTCATGATCAGCAAAACCACCTTTACAAATCCGGTACTCAACTACCTCTTTTCCACCCCGATTAATGCCGGTGTGCTCGCAATGGTTGCGGGACTGGTGCTCGTACCGCTGGTCAGCCTGATTACGCCGAAGCTGAAAAAAGAAGATGTGGACAAAATTTTCCAATGCTATGAGGATAAGGTCACGGTTGAGATTACAGAGAGCTTAGGCGACTAATCATACTAGAAATCACAAGATAAGGACTTACCTTTGCGGTAAGTCCTTCAGCTTGTAGACAAAATCATTTGTCTACAAGCCGGCAGAGGTCGAGAAAGTGAGATAAAATTTGTCAGCCTCTGCGCTGAGGCAGGGAATAAGAGCAATCAAGGATAATGTGGTTTGGCTTATTTCTTTTTGTAACTACTGCAGTAAATATTTCGACAGGAGAGAGCCTGCCTT
>JAFWGH010000137.1 GCA_017512465.1 Clostridia bacterium | reverse complement strand
TATTATTAAGTATTTATTAATTAAGTTAAAAAATTCACAATCCGTTCATAAATAAAAACTCTCCTGCTGTTGCAAGAGAGTTTTTGGTACCGGTGACCGGGGTCGAACCGGTACGGTGTCGCCACCACTGGATTTTGAGTCCAGCACGTCTGCCAATTCCATCACACCGGCAAATCAAATTGACTTAGTTATTATATATTAGTTTGGACAAAAAATCAACAGTTTTTTTATTTTTTTGCATCGATATAATCCTGCAAGATAATCTGAGCGCTGAGTGCATCCACCGCAGCTTTTCTTTTTTGCCCTCTTGTGTTTGTCCGGTTTAATGATTGATGGGCAATCACCGTAGTCATTCTTTCATCCTTCATTACACATTCAATACCGCTAAAATCGGCAAGCTTACGGGCAAAATCGCCACACTTTTTTGCGCGCTCCCCCTCGCTGCCATCCATATTTAAAGGTTTTCCGACAACAATTAACGCAGCGTTATAATTGCATGCAATTTCGGTTATTTTTTCAATTAACGTAACGTCGTATTTTTCATTAATCGTGCAAACAGGAGTAGCCAAAATTTCGTTTTTATCGCATACCGCTATACCGGTTCTGCTGTCGCCGTAGTCTACAGAGAGTATAATCATTTTTTCACCTACTACTTACTGTTCCATTTTTGAGAGGATAAAGTTTGCATTTCTTCGGGTAAATGTGAAATATCATTTTTCAATATCATATGCGGATTTAACTGCGCATCAACTTCAAAAACATTTACAGCGGTATTAGCGCACCAAACCTCATGCGCTAAGTGCTCAAAGCCAAGCCCATCCGCCCAGCAAAGCAGGTTTCTGATGGCACAGCCGTGAGAAGCAAGAACAATGCTTTCACCCGGATATTTTTGCGCCAGTTCCTTAACAAAAGATACCATTCGCCGGTATACATCCGCCATTTTTTCGCCATTTGGCGCAACAAAATTTTGAGGCTCATTGTCCCATAAATACATTTCTTGCGGGTAAAGCACGGGAAATTCATCAAACTTTTTCCCCTCCCAATCACCGGCGTTGATTTCCATAATTCTATCATCAATAACGATGTTCAAACCATGGTATTGATTAATCGCCTGTGCGGTCGCACGTGCCCGCTTGCGCGATGAAGAAAAAATGCGATTAAAGCTTTCATTGCGCATACGCAGCGAAAGATAATCAAGTTGTTTTCTGCCAAGCTCGGAAACTTCACCATCATAGGTACCTTGAAAAATTTTCTCTCTGTTTCCCACTGCCTCGCAGTGCCTGATAACATAAAATTTTGTGTTATTACTCATAAGAATTAACCTAAAAAACAAAAACATATTAATGGTTGGGGCACCCAATGCAGGGCACCCCATAACCTAATATGTTTTATGGATACTATGCGTTATTTTCTCCTCCGCCTTCAGCTTCGGGTGTGCCGCCACCGCCTTCGGGCGTTTGGGAAGATGAAGTATCTTGACCGCCACTATCACCTGAGGCACCACCGCCGCCATCGGTGTTATTACCGCCGCCATTACCGCCGCCGTTGCCGCCGCTTCCGCCATTGGAGTATGAGTTGTAATAATGGCCGGAGCAATACGGGGGCATATCATCACTTTTATAATATCCCATATCGCCCGAGCATCCGTTGGAAGCAAGCATGCCGGAATTAGAGCAATAATAGGCTTGTGTTACGCCGGATTCCGCTTCCGGAAAATCTTTGGAATCTAAACCTGCATGGATTTTATCCATAACATATTTAAAGAGATTGCCTGCAGGGTTATTCCAAACATTATAAATTTCCTGCGGCGTATCATATCCATACCATACAGCAGCCACATAATACGGTGTACCGCCAACAAACCATCTATCCTTATCATCATCGGTTGTACCGGTTTTGCCGAAGGTGGTTTGCCCCTCAACATTATAAGGTGTACCGGTACCCATCGACATGACTGTTTGTAATAAATGATTCATGATTTCGGCTGTGGATTCCTCAACCGCTTGATGGTTGTCATAATCCGCCTTGTCTAATATAACATTGCCGGAGGCATCCTCCACTTTATAGTAGAAATAAGGCTGATGATACACGCCGCCGTTTCCGTATGCTTGGAAAGCTGCTGCCATTTCAAGTGCAGTAGCACCATGGGTCATGGAACCGGTTGCCAGCGGTGAATACGATTCGTCGCCCGGATCAAGGTGTTTTAAGCAGAATTTATCTTTTAAATAGGTATAACTTGTATCTAATCCCAAATCCGTTAAAACACGCGCAGAAATAGTGTTATAGGACTGCGCAAGACCATATTGAACCGTGACATAACTGCCATCGCCGTAGCCGCCTTGGTTTTTCGGCCATGCCTGTCCGTTAATGGTCATGCTTGCGCTGTTGGCATAGGTTTTGGACCAATAAGTAGCACCGGTATCTATAGCAGGACCATAAACAGAAATAGGCTTAATGGTCGAACCGGGTTGTCGTGGAGAATCCGTTGCCCTGTTAAGTTCTCTCCTACCGGTTTTTTCCCCGATACCGCCTTCTATTCCGACAACTCTGCCGTCATAGTCCAATATTGTCATAGCGGATTGAACGGATTCATCCGCCACATACTCTCGATTTGTATAGATTTCATCCATGGATTCTTGAATATCTAAATCCACGGCACTATATATCTTCAAACCGCCATAATTAATCTTGTTAGATGCAATCTTTGAAGTATAGCCGTATTTTTCCATAAGATCATGCTCAACCTGATTAATAACGGCATCGGTATAGTAACTATATACTATATTATCATCTTCTGTTTTTGTTTTTTGATTGAGTTGGAATTTAATTTTATATTTAACAGCTTCTTCATACTCTTTTTTTGAAATCAAATCCTGCTCATACATCAATTTTAAGCAATAGTTTCGGCGCTCTTTGTTATTTTCCGGATTCAAAATCGGGTCGTATTTAGAGGGAAACTGTGTTATAGCCGCCAAAGCAGCACTTTCCGCTAAATTACACTCGGATATTTCCTTACCGAAATATGTCTCGGCGGCTGTTTTGACACCATAACAACCGTGACTGAGATATACGGTATTGAGATACGCTTCGATAATATCCTCTTTTGAATAATATCTCTCTAAATTGAGCGCATTTAAAATTTCTTTGTATTTTCTGACGAAAGTGACTTCATCCTCTTCCGTCAAATTCTTAATTAATTGCTGCGTTAAGGTAGAACCGCCTTGTTTTCCGCCGTATTTGACAATAGCAGCAATGGTTCTAGTCCAGTCCACGCCACTGTGCTCATAAAAACGTTTATCCTCCAAACCGATATAGCACTTTGCAATATACGGATTGGTATCTTCAATATCGACCCATACTCTGTTAATGGTGCCGTACAGCCTGGTCACCTCAACCGGATCACCTTTTGAATTATATGCATACACAAACGATGTTTGGTTTTGAGAATATCTATATTCTTTTAAGTCGATTTTTAAATCGCCTTTGATATAAGAGAAAGAATATATAAATACATACAGAGCAACCGCAATTATAGTAATAGCTATCGTAAGCAGCGTACCGATAATAATAAGTGCTACTTTAGATAAACCTTTTTTCTTTGCCTTTCTTTTGGATGCTCTTGCCATTGTAATACCTCTGTTTAGGAAATACCGGGCCTCTTTTCAGAGGCCCTTGGTTCACTTTACACACGCGTGTAAAGATTGAATTAAAGGGACTTATCTTTATTTAATAAAGCCTTTAATTCAGCTGCCTCTTCATCAGAAAGAGTCACGCCTTTGCCCATTTTTTGATGTTCGGGAGACCACTCACGAATATCATATTTGGGGGCACGCTCATTCCAACTGATTTTGTTAAGCTCTTTTGTCCAGCCCTTCGGTGTCTCCGAAAGAACGCCAAGAGTTTCAACAATTTCATATTTGAATTCTGCCGGCATATTCTTTTCCTCCTATATATTATTA
>JAFWGH010000136.1 GCA_017512465.1 Clostridia bacterium | reverse complement strand
TGTATAGTAATTATCTAAATATGCTTGTAAAAGTTACTTTTGTAATATCTCTATTTTTGTTTTTTGTTAGCTTGGTGATTGCAATTCTTGTACAATGGCGATATAAATATCAATCTTTGCCATCTCCACAAGGAATCATGAACCATATTATTGATAACAGTGAATCATATTCCAAACAATACAGTCGAGATGCTAATTTAGTAATGACAATAGATAGTATTTGGAAAAGAAAAAAAGAAATAAACGATATAAGAGCAAAATTAATTGTTTATTCAATGATTTCTTTCTTTTCTGCATTAGGAATTACGTTTCTCACTTTTATAATTACATTAATTAATACTCTTTTATAGTATTTATGGGAGGTAAACAAAAAATGTTAAGTTTTAATAATGATGAAAAACCTATTCCATTAGCACCAGTACCAACTGAGAACACAAGGAGTAAAAATAGTGATGAAAATAATTTTAAAAGATAATAAAGATGATAATATTTCCGAAGTTGAGCTTGCACCAGTTCCTACGGTTTCTGAGTTTACAAAACAAGAAAGCGAAGAAGATGATTAGTCTTTCTAATAACTATAAGGAGTAAAAATGCCTACTTACAGAAAAGACACAGTAATAAAAAAAGCAGCGAAAGAGTTTGCCGCATATTGGAAAGATAAAGGTTATGAAAAAGGAGAAAGCCAAAAATTTTGGCTTGAACTTTTAAGCCAAGTGTATGGGGTAGAGAATCCCTCCCACTTTGTAGAGTTTGAAGAACAAGTGAAATTGGATAATACCAGTTTTATTGATGTAATGATTCCCTCTACTCATGTAATGATTGAGCAAAAAAGCATTAATAAGGATTTGCGTAAAGGTATTAAGCAGTCTGACGGCTCTTTTTTAACACCGTTTCAACAGGCAAAGCGATATAGTGCCGAGCTGCCGTATTCTCAACGCCCACGGTGGATTGTAACCTGTAATTTCAAAGAATTTTTGGTTTATGATATGGAAATGCCGAATGGTGAGCCGGAAAGCATTTTGCTTGAGAACTTGCCAAAAGAGTATTACCGCCTTAACTTTCTTACAGATACCGGTGATGAAAATATTAAGCGTGAAATGGAAATTTCAATACAAGCCGGTGAAATTGTAGGCAAACTGTATGATGCTATCAGCAAGCAGTATGTTGATTTAACAAATGAACATACTCTGAAAAGTTTTAATATGCTTTGTGTGCGCCTTGTTTTCTGCTTTTATGCTGAAGATGCCGGTGTATTCGGTAAGCACTTAATGTTTCATGATTACTTAAAAGGCTTTGAAACAAAACATTTTAGAAAAGCACTTATTGAATTATTTGAAACATTAAACGCAAAGCCAGAAGACCGAGACCCGTATATGGATGATGATTTAGCCGCATTTCCGTATGTTAACGGCGGTCTTTTTGCGGATGAAAAAATTGAAATTCCGCAATTTACGGATGAAATTATCTCTTTGATTCTAAAAAATGCAAGTGAAGATTTTGATTGGTCTGAAATCAGCCCGACCATTTTTGGTGCTGTGTTTGAAAGCACCTTAAATCCGGAAACAAGGCGCAGCGGAGGTATGCACTATACTTCTATTGAAAATATACATAAAGTGATTGACCCGCTGTTTTTAGATGAATTAAAAGAAGAATTTGAAGAGATTAAAGAAGTAAAACAAATAAATACAAGAAATGATAAACTAAACAAGTTTTGTGATAAACTTGCTTCTCTTAAATTCCTTGACCCTGCATGCGGTTCGGGTAACTTTTTAACAGAAACTTATATCTCCCTTCGAAGATTAGAAAATGAAGCACTAAAACTGATTCGCGGTACGCAAATCGGCTTTGATGAAAGTGTTGAAAATTTAGTAAAAGTTTCGATTGACCAATTCTATGGTATAGAAATTAATGATTTTGCCGTTACCGTTGCAAAAACCGCACTTTGGATTGCCGAAAGCCAAATGTTAAAACAAACGGAAGAAATTGTTAATGTGAATATTGATTTTCTTCCGCTGACAACAAACGCCTTTATTGTTGAAGGTAATGCATTGCGTATGGATTGGAATGATGTTGTTCCGGCTGATAAATTAAACTATATTATGGGCAATCCACCGTTTGTGGGTGGAATGATGATGAGTCGCGAACAAAAACAAGAAATGAATAATATTTTTGTCAACATAAAGGGTGTTGGCGAATTAGATTATGTTTGTGCTTGGTATAAAAAAGCAACAGAATTTATACTAAATACAAAAATACAAGCAGCTTTTGTTTCTACTAATTCAATTTGTCAAGGGCAACAGGCTGTAACATTGTGGCAACCGCTTATGAGTGCTGGAGTGAAGATTAATTTTGCTTATAAAACATTTATTTGGGATAGTGAAGCTAGTATAACAGCAAAAGTACACTGTGTTATTGTTGGATTTGCAATGTATAGCAAAACTAATAAAATTCTTTATGATAATGATAAATATAAAATTGTTAATAATATTAATTCATATCTAACAGAAGCACCTGATGTATTTGTTGAATCAATTTCAAATCCGCTATGTGATGTTCCACATATGAGGTTTGGAAGTATGCCAAGAGATGGTGGTGGTTTCGTTTTATCAGCTGAAGATAGGCAAGAATTAATAAGTAATGAGCCATTAAGCGAAAAATGGATAAAACCGTATATCGGAGCAACAGAATTTATTAATAAAAAAGAGCGTTATTGTTTATGGTTAGTTGGAGCCAATCCCGGAGAAGTGAAAAAATGCCCCACGGTAATGAAACGGATTGAGTATGTACGTGATTTTAGAGCATCCAGTAAAGCTGCCGGTACGCGAAAATTTGCTCAAACTCCAATGACTTTTTGCCAAATTGCTCAACCTGATTCGGATTATATTATAGTTCCTAAAACCTCTTCAGGAAGACGAAGGTATGTTCCTATAGGATTTATGGATAAGGACACTATTGCAAGCGACCTTGTATTTTTAATTCCAAATGGTAATTTGTATAACTTTGGTGTTTTAATGTCTAACGTACACAATGCATGGTTGAGAACAGTTTGTGGAAGGTTAAAAAGTGACTATAGATATTCGAAAGATATTGTATATAATAATTTCCCTTGGTGTAATCCAACAGATGAGCAAAAGGCGAAAATTGAACAAACTGCAAAAACAATTTTGGATGCAAGAGCTTTGTACCCAGATTGTTCATTAGCGGATTTGTATGATGAATTGACGATGCCACCGGAACTGCGCAAAGCTCACCAAAACAACGATAGAGCAGTTATGGCAGCATACGGTTTCAGCACAAAAATGACCGAATCCGAATGCGTAGCCGAATTAATGAAGATGTATCAACAGAAATTGGAAGAAAGGGAAGACATTTAGTGAATAAATACAAGAATTACTATATTGCTTTTTTAGATTTACTCGGATTTAAAAATATAATTAGAGAAAAGCGATGTGATGATGTTGTAAAGTGCTTTGACGAGATTAAACATAAATCAACAGTAAGTGTCAATGAGACAGGTCTACCTTTATTTGACCACAGTCAATTAAAAAGATTTATTATGTCTGATTCTATATGCATATTTATTGAAATTGATGTAAAAAATTCTTTAGCTGGGCTTATTTCTTTTTGTGATTACTTTCAAGTGCGAATGGCCTCTTTGGAAGAGCCAATTTTAGTGAGAGGAGCAATAACGCAGGGGGAACTATATTATGACAATGATGTTATATTTGGTCCCGGATTAGTTAAAGGTTATTTAATGCAGGAGCAGACAGCTAAATACCCTCGTATTATTTTAGTTAAATCATTATTAGATAAATGGAATAATTATGATGAATATGGTATGGATTATTTGTCAAAGCATACTTTTTATGATAATGATGAGTTTTTAGCAGTTGATTATTTATATTTATTTTACGGTTTGCGTAACCAACATGAAAGTTGGAAAAGATTTGTCAAAACCGTTGAATATAAACTAGATAATGAGGTGGATAATTCAATTAGAGAAAAATATCTATACATATGGAATGACATTCCTCGAGCTAAAAATAAAGCTGAAAGAGAAATGGATTTTAACTTGTGATTTAAAATATGTAAAAATATCTAATATTTAGTAAAAAACCGCCCCGCACTCGTTAGAGTGCGGGGTGGTGTTATGTTTTTGCGTGTTGTCTTGTTAGAAAATGTCGTTTGGTGTTACATCTTCAATGCCGTTGGCGATGAGTAAGTCGTTGGCGGTTTTTACATCGTCCGTTTTGGCTACCATGAGCGTTTAGCCGAATTTGTTAAAGGGCATCAAGTGGTTCCACTTTGCCCGGAGGTGCTAGGCGGGCTGCCCGCGCCGCGCGAGCCGGCAGAGATTGTCGGCGGGGTGGTGCGCTGCCGTAACGGCACTTCGGTAGATGCGGCGTTTCGCACCGGTGCCGCGGCGGCACTTGAAAAAGTGCAAGCGGCGGATGCGGAACTGGTTATTTTGCAATCGCGCAGCCCTTCTTGCGGCGTTGGAATGATTTATGATGGCAGTTTTAGCGGCAATTTAACAGCGGGCGACGGCATATTTGCCGCATTATTAAAACAAAACGGTATTCCCGTAATAGATGTAGCAGACCTAAAATAATGAAAAATAAGCGAGTTCGTTAAAACGAACTCGCTTATTTGCCATTCTACAGCGGCGGGCAGTTTTGCCGCCGTTATTTTTATTGCTTTTTAATCCTCGCTCTTTTTCCTTTTCCGCCGATGGGGGAGGCTAACGCATATGCCGCCCACAGCCAAGCACAGAATGATGCAAGCGGCAACATTATCGCCGGTGCCGGGTGAAACAGTCGAGGTGTTTTGGTTTACAGCAGCGCTGTTGTCGGTTGTCGGTGTGGTAGCATTGGTTTCGGCATGGTTGTCGGTTTTAGTATCTGTTTTATCGTCGGTTTTGGTATCGGCGCTGTCATCTTTTAACACAATCACTTCCACGCGGGCGGTGAAAGTTTTATCTTGGTTAAAGTCCTCTGCGGTAATCACAACCGTGGTTTTGCCGGGTTTAATGGCTTCAATAACACCCGTTGTAGGGTCAACCGTGGCAATTGATTCATCATCCGTGTGAAAATTCGGGTACAATACACTATGCGGTTCGCCTGGGTATTGGAATGTGGGCTGAACCTGTAACACTTCACCCGGTTTTAGGGTAACGCGCTGCGGGGCAGTCATGGCGGTTGGTGAAACTGGGGTGGTTGTTGCCGGGTCATAAATGTGAAGCAGGTATGATTGCTGTAGCCCGTTATACATCGTCAATGTCACTGTTACATCACCTGCTTTTTTGAGTGTAACTCTGCCGTAGTTATCAAGCGTGGCGATGCTTTCATCCGAAACAGTCCAAATACCGCTTGCTAAAGCATCTTCCTGCGCGGCGGCAGGGTAGACCAAAATATCGTCCATTTCAAAAATTCCCGCGTCAAGTTCTATGCTGATATCATAAAACCTGAAAAACAGTTTTTCAGGCGCCACCATATCGCCGGCATCCTTATATTGCGGTACAAAAGTAGTGTCTTGGCTTACGCGGTAGTCTATGTGCGGTTTGCCGGTTTCTTTTTCAACCCACCCAATAAAAATGTTATCGCCCTTGCGCGGCAAAGGCGCGCCTTTATCAAGATAATCGCCGATTTTTACCTGCTGGGTGGCAACAATGGCGCCTTCATCCTCATAACTAATTGTCACATGCACCTTGTTCACGGCATCAATATTTGCGCGCATCGCCGTGCGGCGCAGTTCAACACTTTCTTTAAAAGTGGCGACCGTTTCATCCAAATTTTCGGGGGTATATATATCGCTTTCTTCCTCTTGGCGCAGGGCGTCATCATCCTCATAGGCGGCGCGTATTTGAGAGGCGTATGTATCTAACTTGCCGCCGTCGGCAATCAGTTCGCCGAGCGTGTTATCCAAAACAGACCAGCGCGCTTTGAGCAGGTCTGCAAACTGCGGGTCATCCTCTCTAAGTTTTTCAATCCACGGCATATAGGTGGAAGTGAAATCGACCTCTTCGCTCGTGCTGCCGCCATCCCAGGCAATGTCAAAATCCCACAAGGGACCAAAAAACAGTTTGCCGTTTCTCTCTTTATAATAATAGGTGCTGTGGGTAATAAAAGCGTCGCCATTGGTAGTAAATTCCTGAATCCACCAATAATCTGCGGCAGATTGCAGGTCAAGCATGTCGGCAATTTGGTCATGCCGTGCGGCGTCTATTTTTCCGTCCGCCATAATCAGCGCATCCAGTTCATTAATATAGCCCTGAATGTATGCACGCTGGTCAGCGCGCCCGGGTTCAAGGTCTTCACTTTTAAATTCGGGCGATTGGTGTAAAAACTTTAAGCCGCTTGTATCGGTTTTAAAATAATTGCTTGCCGGTTCATCTTCATCCTGATAATTAGAGTAGGCAGAGAGCAGGTAACCGCCTGAAATATCGGGGTTCTCTGCGGTCACACTCTTTTTGAGTTTGTCGATATTCACGCGCGCGTCGCTCACTTCCACCAGTTCGCTCAGGTCATAAATGCCAAGGTAGCGGCTCGGCGTTTCGCTACCGGTCATCACCACTTCCACAGGCACCATCTGCGGGGTGCAGGCAAGACCCATTTGCTCGCCAACCCAAGAGGTGATGCGGTTTTTGAGTTTGAGCGGGTCGCCGGCATTCGCCATCAGCGCCCATTCTTTAGCGGCGCCCATGCCGAAAAAATCGGTAGCGCTGCTCAGTTGAATCTTGTAGGGATTTTTTGCGCCCTCTTTCGCCGACCATGTGGAGTTGCCTCTGCCGCGAATGTAATCGAGCTGTACCTCGCCTGCGGGAACGGCGCAAGAGCCGTATTCGCTCGTGAATGAATCGGGCACAAGGATTTCTACCGTGCCTTTGCAGCGCACGGAGTGGTCTTGACTGGCGTTCATATCGGCAATTTTGCCGTAGGGGTGCTCGCTGTCGCTTTGCCTTGCCGCGGCAATGGTGGCATCGCTTTCATCAATGCGCACAATCACAAGCGGAATGCCGTTTTGCGGCGTAGTCGGCACATCGACTGCTGCCAATACCGTAACCGGCAACGCTGATAGTAACAAAACAGCACTTAAAACCATTGCTAATGCTTTTATAATAATTGCTTTTTTCATAAGCGGTTCCTTTCGAGTGAATTGATTAGTAAATGGTTTAATATTTATATATAACCATTATAAACTTAATAATTCATAAAAATCAATACTTCCGGTAAAAAATGGTCTTTTACTTTTTTGTGAAAAGTTAAGTCAGTTATTTCGAGCGCCGTTGAGAAATCTTTACAATCGGTGCGATGTGGGCATCGAACCTTTTAATGTTGAATTTTGAGTGTTGAATTTTGAATTGCGGGCGGGACACCCGCACCCGTTATTATTGGGAGCGGTGCGATGTGGGCATCTTTTTAATACGGAATTAATGGCGGCAAGGCTTTGCTTGCAATTAGAATGTTTTTTTATTTAGGCGGATGGTGTCCGCCCCTACAGGATTTGCGGTTGATTCATCGATGCAATGCCTGCTTAAGATACTTCGGCTACGCTCAGTATGACCGGCAGGCTGTCATTTCAGATCATTTTGTCTGAGTGAAACGAAGAAACATTAAATCGGTGCGCCGAACTTGGTGCAATCCTACAATGCAACGGCAAAAAACAGCCCCGCACTCTCCGTAAAGAGTGCGGGACTGTTTTGTTTGTTAGAAAATATCTTTTGCTGTTACATCTTCTATACCGTTTGCAATGAGCAGGTCATTGGCGGCTTTTACATCGGCAGTTTTGGCAACCATCAAGGCTTTACCGGTGATTTTGGTATCAAAAGCATACATATACTCAACACTGATATCATTTTGATACAGCATTTCAATCACTTTGGCGGCTCCGCCGGGGGCGTCGTCTAACTCCACGGCGAGCACATCGGTAATTTTTACGATGACGCCTTCTTCATTTAATATTTTCTTTGCTTTGTCGGGGTCGCTGACAATCAGGCGCAACACGCCAAATTCACTTGTATCGGCAAGTGAAAGGGCAGCAAGGTCAATGCCGTTTTCGGCAAGGCGGTTTAAAATCGCCGAAAGTCTGCCTTTTTTGTTTTCCACAAAAACTGAAAGTTGTTTGGTAAGCATGGTATTTTCCTCCGGAAATAGAGAAGAGAGAATAGAGAAGAGAGAAG
>JAFWGH010000135.1 GCA_017512465.1 Clostridia bacterium | reverse complement strand
GTTAGCCTATTTTGCACTAAAACAAGGCAAAACGATGAAGGAATGCTGTCGCATTGCGAAGCGTTTTAACGCAGTATTAGGGAAAAAGAGGCAACCAAAACCTGTTAGGGTTTAAGCCTTTTTGCCCTATGCCTTGCATTATAATGTGCCGCAAGTGCGGCACCACCTTAATTCAACATTCAACATTCAAAATTCAACATTGCAATTATTATGTGCCGCATCGCGGCACCACCACCGGCTAACTGCTAATTTGCTAACAGCTAATAGGCTTTGTATATTTCTCTCAATAATTGCCCATACTACTAAAAACGAAAAAGGAGTTTTTAGTATGAGAGAAGACACAATCAATTTATTAAAGGAATGTAATTCCGGCGCCAAAATGGGCGTGGAGAGTATTGATGAAATCCTCGATAAAACCGAAACGGAGGATTTAAAAAAGATTTTGGCAATCTCCAAAGTGGAGCATAATGAAATCATTAAGCGCACGGGTGAGATTTTGGCAAAAAACTGCATTGAAACCGCAAGGCCGGATGCGATTGCCACCTTTATGAGCAAAATGAAAACCGAGATTAAGCTCATGAGCGGAAATGCCGACCAAAAGATTGCGGAACTGATGACGGACGGCTGCGACATGGGTATTAAATCCCTTACGCAGTATTTGAATGAGTATGCCGCCGCAGAGGAACCCGCCAAGGATTTAACCGGCAAGCTGATTAAAATTGAAGAGCATACACGCGAAAAGCTTAAAGCCTATTTATAGTTTTCAGTTTTCAGTGTTCAGTTGGCGAGTTCGTTTTTACGAACTCGCTTTTTAGTTTCGTGTGGTTTTGGCTGTTTTCTTAAGACTGTAGCGGGCTGTCGTGATACAGCCCTTTATATTTTAAAAAGGCAATCATTTGACAGTATCGCGCATGCATGATAAAATATTTATTTGAGATAATAATTATCACTGTGCAGACACCCGCGCTCCTGTGCGGCTGCCCAAGCGATGTGACAGATACATAGAGGTGAGACAATGTTTGATGTAAAAAAGACAAAACAGGATTGTGTTGAGTGGATTCGTTCCTTCTTTGAGGAAAACGGCAAGGGCTGTAATGCTGTGGTCGGCATATCCGGCGGTAAGGACAGCTCCATCGTCGCCGCACTGTGTGTGGAAGCACTCGGAAGGGACAGAGTTATCGGTGTGTTAATGCCCAATGGTGAGCAAAGCGACATCGATATGGCGCAGTTACTTGTCAATCATCTGGGTATCAAACATTATACGGTCAATATTCACGATGCCTTTGAAGGCATTAAAAACAGTATACCGTTTGAACTCTCGCGGCAGAGCATTATCAACCTTGCGCCCCGCTTGCGCATGAGTACACTCTACGCTGTCTCACAAACGCATAACGGCAGAGTGGCAAACACCTGCAACCTCTCCGAGGATTGGGTCGGCTACTCAACGCGCTATGGCGATGCCGCCGGTGATTTCAGTCCCTGTTCCCACTTAACCGTGCAGGAAATGAAAGCCATCGGCAGAGAGCTGAAGCTGCCCGAGGTACTCATTGAAAAACCGCCGATAGACGGTTTGAGCGGCAAAACCGACGAGGACAGTCTGGGCTTTACATATGCCGAGCTGGATCGGTATATCCGCACCGGTGAAATTGAAAACCAAAACAGTAAAGAGCGCATTGACCGCCTCCACCGCATCAACGCCTTTAAGCTGCAATTAATGCCCGCCTTTAACCCGCATATAGCCACCATAGAGGAGCTGTAAACATGCAAGCGAAGCATCCATATCGCAGCAAGCATTCATGGATTTTTTCCATAAACCGACAGCAAGGTGCGCCTTGCAGAAAGGATACTTATGAAATTCGAACCGATTGTTATCTCTCTTTTGGATACCGACTTATATAAATTCAACATGGACCAGGTCATTTTCCACAAGCACACCGATTTAAACGGCGAGTATCATTTTAAATGCCGCAACGAGGACACGGTTTTTACCCCGGAGATGTTAGAGGAAATCAACGCCCAAATTGACCATTTGTGCACACTGCGCTTTACAAAAGAAGAGCTTGATTATCTGCGCTCCATCCGCTTTATTAAAAATGACTATGTGGAGTTTTTGCGCTTATGGCGCCCGATTCGGGAATATGTGCACACCGATTTGGATGAAAACGGCAAGTTGGAAATTGTGGTAACCGGTCCGCTGTTTTCGGCAATGCAGTTTGAAATCTTTTTGCTTGAAATTGTCAATGAAGTATACTTTAGAACCAAATATGATTATGCGCTGCTGCGCAGAGAAGCCGAAGCACGCTTAAACCAAAAAATCGCCGATTTTAACAGCGGTAAATACACCTTCAGCTATGCGGAGTTCGGCTGCCGCCGCAGGCTCTCGCGCGAGTGGCAGGAAGAGATGGTGCGCCGCCTGACAAGCGAAACAAAAAACTGTGTGGGCACCTCCAATGTCTACCTTGCCATGAAGTATCACTTAACGCCTATCGGCACCTATGCGCATGAATTTGTGCAGATGTATCAAGGTATTGAATCTATCCCGCTTGCCTATACCAACCATTACGCCATGCAAGACTGGTATAATGAGTACAAGGGCGATAACGGTACTGCCCTGACCGACACCATCACCACGGATTTATTCCTGCTTGACTTTGACCGCTCCATGGTCAATAACTATACCGGTGTGCGCCATGACAGCGGTGACCCGTACATTTGGGGAGAAAAGATTATTGCCCACTACAAGCGTTACGGCGTAGACCCCAAAACCAAGCTGCTGCTGTTTAGCGACGGTCTTGATTTTGACACAGCGCAAGAGCTGTTTGATTATTTTAAAGATAAAGCGAAGGTGTCCTTCGGTATCGGCACCTACTGCTCAAATGATACCGGTGAGACCACACTCAATATTGTTATTAAGCTGCAATATGTCAACGGCAGACCGGTCGCAAAGCTCTCGGACACACCGAGCAAAGCGATGTGCAGGGATTCCGATTACTTAAAGTATTTAAAGGATTCGGTTGCTTTCCGACTTAATCGAGAAAAATAATCAGTACCACTAGTAAACTAGTGGTTTGCACAGGCCCTATAAGGGCCACCTACAGGCCGAGCCCTAAAAGGGGCTATCGAAAAATATTATTGCATTACTACCTCAGGCAGCCGCTCTCGTGAAGTTGTCTTTTTTGCCTCTTTACTCTATGTATATTTTTGCAACCACACCATGTTGTAATTTCTTTCGGCTTTGCTGACTTGATTTAGAGGAAGAAGTCGCAGATTAAATTTTCAACAGCATAGCGTTTGAAAATTCTGCGGCTTCGTAGTTTAGGGGGGAATCCAAAGGGGTATTAGAAATATTTTTACGGTCTTTATCTTGCTTTTTAGTTTCCTTTTTTGTTGCAACTAAGACCCCGTGGTCGTTTAGGAATTCTTAGAACCCAATCGAAAGGGTTCTAAGCGACCCTTTGCTTACTTTCACTGTCGCTTAGGAAAGTAAGTGCCCGTGCGGCATGCGCACAAAGTAAATAAAAAATGCATTTCGGCTCGCGACTTGCTCGCCGGTTTTATTATTGCTAAAGCCGTTTTAACTCCCCCGGTAAAACCGGGGGTTTATGTCTTAGCTTAAGACCAAGAAAAAAGCGAGTTCGCAAAAACGAACTCGCTTTTAAAAACTGAACACTTATTTAAGCGGTGTGTAATACACATCGAGTACCGTTTCGAGGGTACTTGTTTCATCGAGCACTGTGAGTGCATAGCCCTCTTTATCCAATTTTAGCTTACCTTTTAAGCTGCTGACATTGTTAAACGACAACATTTCCGTAGGATTAGAAAGCATCGTTGAGCCGAAATACATGCTTCTCGAAAGCGTGAGATTGCTCACCGTATAACCCGTGCCGATATTGTAAATGTCTCTTAACAGCGCCGGGTTCTTCAAGCCTCTTTCAGCCGCTTGCGCAATATACGCTTTGACATATGCGATTTGCCTCTCGCGGCGCTTTGCATCACCTTCAAGGTTAGATTCCCTTGCGCGCACAAATTTTTCCGCCGCATCGCCCTGCAGGGTGATTTCCTGCCCCTTCTTGTATTTATCTTCATAATCATTGGGGCTTACCACCGTAATACCGCCCAAAGCATCATTAAGCGGCGCAATACCATCCAAATCCAGGGCTACATAGGTATTAATCGGCACACCGTAAAGAATACGCTGCATGGAAACAATCGCATTATCACAGCTGGTGCTTTTACCATCGCCATACGAATATGCCAAGCACAACTGCTTTTTATCCGAGCCCATGTATTCTCCGTTGACCGAGTATTTATCCACATCCACCAGCGAATCACGCGGCAGCACAACGACATGGCTGTCTCCGGTTTTGGTGTCTACGGAGAGAACCATATTCACATCGTTTTGACCAACCTTTTCAACCAAATCATCATTGATACCGAAGGCTCTTTTATCCACACCGATAAAGGCGATGGAGGTGATATCCGTATTATAGATATACTCGACACCGTTGTAATAAATACTGCTTTGGAAATTGTCACCGTAATTATCCGCCATGGTCGCTTTTTTACCATAGTAGTACATCAAATACACTGTGCTCACGGCGGCAATCACCAGGATTAAAAAGACTGTGAGGAAAATAATAATGCCGCGCTGCCAACCCTTCATCTTGCGCCAGCGGCGCGCTGCCTTGGAATGGGAGCGTGAGGAATAACGATGCCGGCGCTTGTCGGAATTCTCATCCCGCTCATCAATGGCAAAGGGCTTGCTCTCAACCTGTGCGGCAGCCGCCTGTGCTACTGCCACTGCCGGTATTGCCTCACTCACCGCTGCGGCAGTTTCCTCTTCCCCGCCTTGTGCGGGCACATCCGTGTCGGATACTGCAAGCTCGCTCGGCTGTGTGAGAACTTCTGCGGGCGTCTCGGCGGGTGCTTCATGCTTGAGTGAGCTCAAGCTTTGCTCCTCAAGCTCCTTGAGGGCCTTCTCCGCCGCTCTGTCAGAGCGGGTTTTGGTGCGAAAGCGCTCTGATTGCAGCGCAGCCATACCGCTTGCCAAAACCACATTTTCCAAATACTCACCTTCCGAGGATCGGGAAACACCTCTGCCTTCTATAATAACCTCCGAAAAGTCCTCATTCGAAGCATCATCACTTTTAAAGGTTACATCGAAATCTTCAAAATCGGTGCGTATTTCTTCATTATCAAATTCGTTTTTATTTTGTTGGCTCATCTTTTTCTAAAACTCCGCAAACTAAATATCTGGAACTTTTATCTCCCGAAACGCAGGTGCTCAAAACAACCACCTTGCTGTTCTTATCAAGCTTCACACCGCTCCTGACATTCTTCACGGAAGAATGGGGGCTAAGCATAATGTTTTGGAACTCCTCCAAATCCTTCGGTTCTATATCAAACTGATAGGAATTCATAATGTGCCGATTGTCAAACTTAAACGCCGAGAAAATGCGATATGTCAACTTCCGCCCCGGCATGTAGATATAGAAAACATCATGCTCTTCAAAAAACGCCGCATCCTCAAAAGAGTGGAGCGTGGTAAACATGGTGCCCTCGGATTCATACATATTATGCCCGTAAACAAGGGTAATCGGGTCGCTGAAATCCTTTTTGTTGCAAAACTCCGTGTAGGGTGTGCCGGCAAAGAGATAGTTTTTCAAGTAATCGTGGTGCAAATAGAACTCATCATCACTTGCACTTTGTGCAATCGGGTAGTTTACACGGGTACCGGGCACATTAATCCACGCATATAATTCGGAATTTTGCTCTTGCAGTGAAGCAAAATCCACCGGATTTTCCACCTGAGCATTTTTGCTTTCACCGCTGCGCACCGCGGCACTCGTTTCGCTATAATACACTTCCACGCCGGTATCATTATTATCGGCATTTTTTAAATACCACATTCTGCCGAGCAAAAACGCTCCCGCAGCTATCAGCACACCGATAACAACAATGAGGATGATGAAGGTGGGATTTTTCTTTTTTTTCTCTTTCGACTCACCGGCTTCCCGGGTATGTACCTCGGTACTTGGCTGCACTCCCTGCTCTTGGATAACATCGTTTTGCGCTTCGGGTGCGGTTTCTTGTCTGTTATTGTCTTTTTGTTGCATAATGCATCACCTTTTATACACTGCTGCAGCATTGCCGCAGCCGATAAATGAAAGCTCCGACTCGGCGAGTCGGAGCGAAGTCTTTGAAAACAGTGCTGATTAATACTCTTCCTTACGACTCTTCTTTGCAAGCACTACTGCTGCAACAGAGCCGATAACCATGGTACCGAGCACACACAAGACCACAGTAGTACTCAATTCTGCGCCTGTGTCCGGAGAAACCTTACCGGAATTCCTTTTGGTTGTTTCCTCTTTCGTGGTAGGTGTTCCGTCTCTCTCAAATTCACAATAAATGGTGCTGTCCTCTTGAATGTTATAGAAGGTATATTCATCAACCGGACCGATTGCAACACCATTTACCCAAACCTGCTTAATACGATAGCCTTTGTTGGGAGTGATATGGAAGGTAACATCCTCACCAATTGCATATTCGGATGTCTTAGGCGTGATATTACCGCCTTTTTTATCGCCTTTAACGCCGGAAATAATCTTAACAATATTTTCACGGCTGTGTACCGGAATATCGATAGCACTTACACTGATTGTATAAATGGAAAATACACAAAGAACAGCCAATAAAACTGCAATTACTTTTTTCATTTATCTCACCTCAAATAAAAATAAACATAAATATACCATTAGTTATATTGATTATAGCACACAAAGTCACACATGTCAATTATAATATAATATTATTTATCAACATATTCTCTTTGCAGCATCGGGTTCACATACAAAGGTGAAAAGTCCATTTTCACCGTATCGCCGGGCTTAACAGCAGAGCCGGTCACATCCACAGCGGTATGCGAAAGTCCGATTTGTCCTATCGCCGTATACTTCTTGCCGGAAATTTCCACCTGCTTATGAGAATGTGTCAAATACTCCTTCATCGTCCTAAGTGAAGCAAACAGCGCATCGCCAAAGCGGAAAATATCGGTATCCGGTGCCATTCCCCAGCCATCGGTATGCCCGACAGGGACAACGGCAATTTTGGTCGGCTTTGTGGTGGTATAGGTTCCGTTGTAGCCGACCTTCCACCCCTTCGGGAAGGTGGTCATATCAATCACCTGCGCTTCGAGATAGCCGACTCTTTTGAGCTTTTTCGCGTGTGCGCCTAAAATTCTGCCTGTAAACGCCGAGCCGATGCGCACGGCATCCAAGCGCGAGGGCGGCACATTAAATGCTGCCGAAGAATTGGCGGCATGCACCATGTCAAAAGAGTAGCCGCGCTCTTTGAGCGCACCGACAACATCCAAAAATAAATCCAGCTGCTCCTCGGTGCGGTTGATATCCGTAAACGCCGCCGCAAAGTGTGTATACATACCTTCAAAGTGCGTGTTTTTGCAGGTATCGAGGATGAAACAAACATCATCAATCTCACCGGGCATCAGACCGTATCGCCCCATACCGGTATCAATTTTTAAATGCGCCCTGCCGATAATACCCTTGCTCTCGCAATAGGCATTAAACGCAAGCGCCGCATCCTGCGAGCCGATGGTGGCAATGGCGCCGATATCGGCAATGCGGGCAATCTCCTCCGGCACGGCGGTAGAGCGCAACATCAAAATATCCTTATCCTTTAAGATATCGGCAGCGAGCGCCTCGGCATCCTCCACCTCGGTAACCGCAAACATATCAATCCCGTTTTCCAAAAGCAAGCGCGCCATGAAATCTCTGCCGAAGCCGTAGCCGTTACCCTTCACAACGCCGATAATTTTGGCGCTGCCGACTTCCTGCTTGACAGCTTCGATATTGTAGACAATGTCCGAACGATTGATAATATATTTCATAGTAATTCCTCAGATAAAAAATGCAGTTTTGCCGCCTCTTGTTAACCGGCTTAAACTTATCTCAATTTTGCACGCAGCTTGTCTGCCACATTATACGCATTATATACAAGCGGGTTGAGCACCAAATCGTACTCGCCGATGAACTCTCTGATATAGCCGTTAAAGCCTCTTTTAAAGCGATACAAGCCGTAATGCGGGTTGTCCTCATTCTCGATATCGCCGCTGATACCGCCGAAGTCATATACATCGGCGCCTGTTTCCAGACCCCACTCAATCATTGACCACTGCAGCAAATAATTGGGATAGGTGTTGCGGTAGGAATTGGAGCTTGCACCATATTGATACTTACAGGTTTTGCCGAAATTAATAGCAATCGTGCCGGCTATTGCCTTGCCCTCGTAATACGCCATATACAGCCTTGCATATTCATCCATATTATCGAGCATGGATTCAAAGTATGCCATCGGTCGGGTGGAGAAACCGTCTCTCTCCCCTGTTTCTTTCATAATCTCCATAAACTCCGGCAGGGCTTCCTTGCCGCAGATTTTCACCTCTACGCCCTTTCTGCCCGCCTTACGGATACGGTTGCGGTAATCCGGCTTAAAGGTGAGCATCAGCTCATCCGCATTCATGCCCTTATAATCAAAGACATATACAAAGCGTGCTTGTACATTTTCAAAATCCAAGCCGGTGGGGAGCCGCTTGAAGCCGACATCACGCAAATGTTTTTCAAACGCGGTATGCTCCACCGTGACTTCCGGGTCTATCTTAATGACATAGCCTTTGTTTTCTTTTGCAATTTGCTTGATGCCGCCGAGCAGCTCATCAAAGGTTTCCAAATCCTCTGTGTCACACGCAAAGCCCCTGCACACATAAAGCAGTGAACATTTAATTACCGGCACAAAGCGAATGAGCACGGAGCCGGCACCCTTAATATTGCCCTGCTCGTCTTTAGCCATAATCGCTTCCCATTTCCAAGCGGATTTCACCTTGCCCCAGTTTTTGGTGTGGCAAAACAGCCCCTTCGGGTGAGATGCCAAAAACGCTTCGTATTCGGCATAATTGTTATCATTTACTCTTTCTATCATGCTTTACTCCTAAAATAAGAACCTGACTTGCATATTGCAAGTCAGAACCTTGTTGGTATTAACCATACCTAAGGTGACCAATAAGAGCCTGACTTGTCGGGCGACAAGTCAGAACCTCTTATTCATCTTTATCTTCATCTACATTGACTTCCGTGAAATCATCATGCGCAGGTGCGCTGACAATCGGCAAATCAAATTCTTTTTTATCCGGTCTTTCGTTTTCTTCATTGAGCGTTACGCTGTCAAGCCTATCCTTTGCATAGCGGTTAAACTCATCATGCGCCACACGCTTTGCCTCTTCTTCCCTGTTGGTCATATCCAAATCGGGCGTAAAGTTTTTCGTTTCAAGCTCATCATTTAAGTTTTCGCGGAAGTTTGCCTCTAAGCGCGCAAAGTAATTTGTCTTTACGCGGCGTCTCAAGGATTCCGATACAAAAGCGAGTGCAAGCGAGAAAATCATCAACAGCACACCGGCAAAAATATAGGTGGTTAAGCCGTGCTGTATATAGCGGTGCATTGCTTTGTATAAAAACTCCGGTATGATTTGCAGACCCGAGCCGATGTAAAAGAATTTACAGTAGCCGAATAAACCGGCAAGCATTAGCCCCGCGCCGCCTAAAGCATATGCAAACATACGAATGGTCTTATGCAGCACCTTAAAGCGGTAAATAGCTATCATGAAGAATAGCAGTGCAATCGTTAACACTAAGCTGACCGCAAACAGAATCAGTGCAATCGGCTTGGCAGTGCCTTTGAGCTGTGCATAGGAATCAATATACGAAATACTGATACCGGTTTGGTAAATACCTATCACCTTTACAGCAAAAAGTTTAATGTCTTTTTGCAGCTGTTGGGTAATCGGGGTGTTCTGTTCTTTAAAATAAGCCGTGATTTTTTCGACAGTGGTGTTTTCCAAACCGTCGGTATCAAAGCTGAAGTTTTTGCCTTCTACACCGGCACTGATATATGCCTTTAAATCGGAAGCGATTTTTTCTTGTGTGAACAGTTCATAAAAAACATCCTCATCAATCATGCTCGGTATCGCAATCGATTGACACTCATTGACAATGTTTTTACGCACTTCCGCATAAAACTCTTGATTTTCTATCGCACTTTTTAAAGCAGACTCATTTAAAAAGCCCGTAATAGTGGACAGTGAGCCCGCCATCATAAAGACCAGCAGAGTGAGAATGAAAGCACAAACATGGTGGATAATTCTGCGCACGCTGATGGTCGGCATGTGCTTATAGTAGGGGTTATTCGCCTTTCTTTTTGCCATTATAAATCCACCTCCACATTCTTTGCTGAAGGTCCGGACACTTTTTGGCAATATACGAACAATCTTTGATTGCTCACACCGGCAAGCGGCTGGAACGGATAGCAGGTATATAATACTAAGGTTTCATCCTCTGCATTATAATTCACCGCCGAAGCATCATTGAAATCAAGCACTTTAACAGCGTTTACCTTGTATTCAAAGCGCGCATAGGTGGTGGTGAGTGTAAACACATCGCCCTCTTTGGCGTTTTTAAGCCCCTCAAAAAAGGTGGTGTTGTGTGCGGACATTAATATGTTTCCGCCGTAACCGGGCACGGAAGAGGCAGAGTAAGTGCCGACACCGGAGCGCAAAATCAAATCGGTATCACCCCAAAAAACAGGCGCTTCAATTTCTAATGCTTCACATTTTAATTCGGCATACTGCTGATTGAAAACCGGTAAAGTGGTGGAGACATTGTTAAAGCTCTCCCCTTGTTCACCTTCAAAAGCGACGAAGCTCTTACGCTCGAGCTGCTCAGTAAAGGTAGGCGCTTCGCCGAAAGCCATTAATCGATAATCCTTATAATTGGGGACAATGGCAGCAAACAAAAGGCGCACCACTAAAATCCCGATAACCGCAAACAGCGCCGGGAAATAGATATACGCTAATCTTCTTTTAATTTTTCTGGTTTGGGATTTATTCACAGCCATTGTGATTCAGCGTTTCCTTTCTCTTTTTGAAAATAACAACAATTCCTACCGCGATGAGTACTGCAGCTGCAGCGCCGACATACAGCATCGGCTCTTGCCACAGGCTTGTCCCGGTGGTTTTAATCGGGTTAAGCGAAATGGTTCTTTTGCCGCCGACATTCTTAAGCTTTAAGGAGGACATCACCAAATATCCGTCGCCGCCGATTAAATCCGCTGTTGAATCTGCTCTGTTGTAGATGATACGCACATCAACATATACTAAAACATACTGGAAATAATCGAAAAACTTACCTTCATCCATTGTTTCCGCACTGTACAAGTCATACATGTTCACAAGATAGTTGCAAGCGGCATCCGCTTTGATTTGCGAGATAGAAACCGTATCACGATTAAAATAGATTTTTAAAGCGTTATGGTATTGATAAAAGTCTTTATTATATTTTGTGCCTTTTTGCAATAATTTTAACACCTGCATTTCCGCCGGGTTAATGCCGCTTGCGGCATAACAGGGAATCGCCGATGAAAAAATCAAAACGACCGCCAACAGTAGCGATATTATCTTCCTTTTCGTAACAGCACCCTCCTAATCCTTCATGTCTGCTCAATACTGCTCATATATGCCGACACGGGTCGGCTGATAAAAAAGCCCTGCACTCAAACAAAGAAAAAGAGAATTTCTTTATTTAGAG
>JAFWGH010000134.1 GCA_017512465.1 Clostridia bacterium | reverse complement strand
GCGAGTTGCGATTGACTATGCCGAAAACAGCAACAAGACCGATAAGCAGATGTATGTTTCCGGTATTAACTGTTCCAAACACCGCGCTTATGAAGAAATGTGTGCGGTCAAACGAAAGTTTCATGAAAGCGGCAAGGTCATTGCATATCACGGTTATCAGAGTTTTGAAGCGGGAGAGGTTACACCGGAGGAAGCACACGAAATCGGAAAAGAAACGGCGAGAAGAATGTGGGGTGACAGGTTTCAGGTACTTGTCACCACACACCTCAATACCGATAACCTGCACAATCATTTTGTTATCAATGCCACATCCTTTAAAGACGGCAAGAAATACCGCAACCAAATCGGTGACCATATGGAGCTGCGCAAGGTGTCCGATGCCGTTTGCAGAGAACACGGCAAATCTGTGTTGGAAAACGCACCGTTTTACAGCAATGAGAAAAACGGTTATTGGCTGCGCCAAAACAAAGTATTATCCCACCGAGACAGGTTGAAAAAAGATGTGGATCAGGCAGTTCACTTTACGGAAAATGCGGAAGATTTTAAATGCTATTTAGAATGCCTCGGCTACCGCTTTGTCCGAGATTTTGAGTATGCGCATCCTTCCGTGACGGCGCCCACTTGGGAACGCCCGATTCGCTTAGATAATCTCGGTCCCCGGTATACCAAACAGGGATTGCAAAAGCGCTGGGATGACAACAGAAGAGATGACAATCGATTTCATCGCTTTCACAAACCGCCTCAGCAATCTCTCCCGTATTATGACCAACTCATTGTTTTCAAGCGAACCGATCCCGACCTCATCACGAAGCTGTTTCAAATTTTCATTATGATATTGCGCCTCTATACGCAAAGCAGAACGCCGGGCTATGTCAAACCGCTTTCTCCCGAAATGCGTTCGGAAGCAATGAAATTGGAAAAGACCTTGGAGGAATACCATTTTCTGCGGGATAACCATATTGAGACCGTTCAGGATTTTATGGCGTGCAAAGAAGATATTCAAAGCAAGATAAGGGAGTATGAAGCGGAGCGACAGCACCTGCGCAACAAAAGCCGCCGTGCAAAACCGGAATGGGCAAAAGAAGCCTATTTGCGTGAATGCCGAGATATTACCGCAAAGCTCACACCTTTAAGAAAACAATTAAAACTGTGTGAGCGCATTGAGGAAAAGAAGCCGCAAATCAGAGCAATGATGGAGGCGGAACTTGAACTTGAAATCAAGAGCGCTCCGCAAAGAGAATTAAACAAACATTTAAATCACAAAACAAAAGAAAGGAATTATGAAAGATGAATACAATACCTATTAAGAAAATCCACCCGTTTGAGGAGCACCCCTACAAGGTGCTTGATAACGAGGAAATGAACGAACTCATTAAAAGCGTGCAGCAGCACGGTATTTTATCGCCGCTGATTGTGCGACCAATCGAAGGCAAAACAGATGAATACGAAATCATATCGGGACACCGCAGGTTTCGCGCGGCACAAAAGGCAGGGCTTACCGAAGTCCCTGCCTTAATTTATGCCTTAAACCGTGATGAAGCGGCAATCATGCTTGTGGACAGCAACCTGCACCGAGAGCATCTGCTGCCGAGCGAAAAAGCGTTTGCGTACAAACTGAAATACGATGCTTTACGCCATCAGGGAACTTCGTCCCAACTTGGGACGAAGTTAAGAACGGATGAATTAATTGCGCGGGAAAACGGTGAAAGCCGTAATCAAGTACAGCGCTATATCCGCTTAACCGAGCTTATCCCCGAACTGCTCGATTTGATGGATGAAGGCAAAATTGCCCTTTCCGTCGGTGTGGAATTATCCTTTTTGGATGATGAATCGCAGTACACACTGCTTGACATTATTGAGCGAGATAACTGCACGCCGTCTTACTCCCAAGCCTGCCATATGCACAAAGCTTTTAATAACGAATGCCTTACAAAAACACATATGGAAAGATTGATGTCACAAGAAAAACCTAATCAACGAGAAACAGTCAAAATACCGACCGCGCGCATTCGCTCTTTGGTGCCGCAAAAGTACACCGCCAAGCAAACGGAAGAATATATTGTCAAAGCGCTGGAGCATTACAACCGTTATCTTGTCAGACAAAAGGGCAGAGAAAGATGAGGTGACGCGATTGAGCATAGAAATGAAAACACCTGAATACTCGGAAGAAACACTTTGCTTGCTTGCAAAAGCGTTAGTTCCCGAGATACAGGCGTTTTATCAAAGTGAGAAAGGTAGAGAGTATTATGAAAACTGGTTAAATCTTCATCCCGATTATGCGGATGAAAGCCATTCACACAATCGGCACATTCGACAGGACAAATATGCGGATGTAAAATAAACAAAACGGCTCTCCGCCGAAAGGCGGGGAAAAAAGGAGGATAGAAAATGAATATCGTTATTTATGCTCGTTTTTCCTGTCATAGCCAAACAGAACAATCTATTGAAGGTCAACTTAAAGTTTGCTATGAATATGCGGAACAAAACCATTACACCGTCATCGGTGAATATATCGACAGAGCACAAAGCGGCAAATATGATAATCGAAGCGAATTTCAGAGAATGATTTCGGACAGTGAAAAGCACACCTTTGAAGGTGTTTTGGTGTATCAGTTAGACAGATTTGCCCGCAATCGTTATGATAGTGCCATTTACAAATCGAAACTCAAAAAGAATGGAGTTCGTGTTTTATCGGCAAAAGAGAACATCACTGATGATGCCTCCGGTATTTTGGT
>JAFWGH010000133.1 GCA_017512465.1 Clostridia bacterium | reverse complement strand
TGAATTGGATGTTCAAAAAAAGCCGCTGTAAGCGGCTCAACCGCTTTCTACCTCCCCTTGATGAGGGGAGGTGGGCGCGTTTACAGCGCTCGGAGGGGTAGAAAAGTTGGACAAAATCAGTGTAAACTTTTTAATCCATGCACCTCCACAAATCCTTATTTGTCAAACTCCTGCAAATATACTCATATTCCTGATTTCGGCATCCTCAATGCTGTCATTGACCGAGTACGCATGCTTTTCCAAGTCGCCGCAAATCGCTTTCGTTAAGCTTTGCGCAGCGAGTTCATCAATCACATCGGTGCAGATGCCTTCAATCACATCATATTTCTGCTCTGCCGTATCGCCCTCATTAGGCGTGGTGAGCAGGTATTCGAACAGCTCCGCTTCTATGGAAAGCAGCGGCAGCGCGCGCAGCGCCTTAAAACTCCATTTATAATACGGCTCGTAGCGGTTATTAAGCAAAAAGATAACATGCATTGCGGCTCTCACAAACTCAAACACCGCCAACTGTGCCGCCGCCTGCTCGCCATGTTTTAAGCAGCGCATATAATTATACTGCCCCGCCTGTGCCATCAACAGCAAGTTGCCCGCGAGCTTCTTGCGGCGGATTTCTGCGGGAAACTGCCGCAGGCTTTCGCGGATTTCACTCAGCTGTCCGTAATTATCAAAAAATACTTCCCCGTTCGTCAACTCTGCGAGTGCCTGCTCGGGCAAGCGTAAATATTCCTCGGCGGTAAGCGCGCCGCTTTTGCTGCCGAGTTTTTCCGCAAGCCATTCCCCGAGGCGTATCACCCCGTGGCGCGCACCGCCCACCGGCGCGAGCATCGCGCGGCGGTAGCCCATAAACTCTTTTGGGAGCTTCGCATAGGCTCTCTCGAGCGCAAACGCCCGCTTGCGGTCAATGACATCCTCACCCGGCAAAAAAATGCAAAAGCCCGGCTCAAAATCGTGGTCGGCGGAAACATCATCATCAAAGCCGAAGCACTCCGAGCCGCTGCCGATGAGACCCACTGCCAAATAGGGTAAAACATCTGAAAACTGCTCCTCGAGCACCGGCTTGCCGCACTGCTCATAAAAAGCGCGCGATAACTCAATCCCTTTCATAAATCGCCTCCGCGGTATCCGTTAATTCCTTTGCCGCCAAAAAATAACCGTAGTGAGAGAAAACAGGCGCACACTTTTCGCACACAAATGCATAGTAACCATCATGCGGCGCATCGCCCTTTGTGAGCAAATCATAGGCAGTATCGAGCCACTGCTCAACCTGCTTTTCCGCCTGCTCTTCTCCATCGCGTGCGCACAGCGCATCTGCCATGTTCAAATACGTAATGGCCTGCTCGAGCACGCCGCCCTCCACATGGTCCATTACCCGGGTGGCTTTTTTATACAAAGCGAATGCCGCCTCAAAATTTCCCAGCGCCACTTCGGTAAGCGCCATGTTATTATAGAGCCCGCCCAAGAGAGAGGGCTGTGTATTTTCGTTGCTTTCATAAACCTGCTTTGCTTTTTCAAACAGGGCTATCGCGCTTTCATTTTCACCAAAGGCGTTGTACGCCGTGGCAACATTAATATAGGTAGTGCCGGCGCTGACATGGTTTTCAAAGCCGAGCTCCTCCACCAGGCGCAGTGCTTCGCGCGCACTCTCAAATGCGCCCTCTTTGTTGCCGGTTTTGCGAAAATGCCCGACAAGCTCATTGCGCAACATCAGCTCACCGCCCTTATCGGCACCGAGCCTTGCCTCCTCGAGCCAGTAGTGTAAATGCCGCTCGGCTCCCGCGTAGTCACGGTGACTCATCAGCTCATTCATCTTTTGAATAATGCGCTGCTGCGGCACACTTTTTACCTGCGGGGTAACCCCATAGGGGTCATCGCATAGCAGGCAGCGCGGCTCGGCATAATCCTCCGGTGTCAAGTAGCCTTTTTCATTGCTCATGGTCTTTCTCCTGTAATAGATATTGTGTATTAAAAAAACAAAAACACAACTTATTGTATATATACTGTTTTATATCATACCCAAAACCCGCCGCCTTGTCAATACAAAAAAAGGATATTTTTATACAAATTCCACACATAAAACATCACGCTAAATCATAAAAGAGGACACAATAAAAAAACATCGCCTTAAAGTGCGTATAGATGTACTCTCGGACAAAAAATGAGGATGCCTCTTTTCGGAGACATCCTCGCATGTACAAACACTTATTTAATTTTCGTTACCGCATACGCACTGCTGAAGGCATCCGTGATATCTGCTATCTTCTCATATCCGTCACGCGTGGTTTCATAATACTTATCGGGTGAAAGGGTAATTTTGCCCTCAAATGCCGTTAAGTCTCTAAACTCAATATAGCCGTATCGGGTTTCGCTTTTACCCTCATCGGTTTTATCTTTATAAGAGAAAATATAAATCAGATAATTGCCGGAAGCGCTGCTGTCTTTAACCAGCAAATATGCGTTTTCAAAAGAAATGTCCGAAATGTCGGGATAATTCTTAAAGTATTCTTTTAATCCCGCATTTGCAAACCCGGAGAACTTTTTAAAATCCTCCTTGCTCATTTTAAAGTCTTTTTTCAAATAATCGCCCAAGCCGGTAAGCTTATATTCCTTGGAGAAGTTGGCAATGTAAATTTTGTGCTTGGAGATAACCTCTGCGGCTTGAGGGCACTCACAGCTCATCGAAATAATTTCACCGTTCTTGTGCCCGCTGCCCGCGCCGTTCTCACCCAAGGAGAAGCGGAAGGAAGCAATGGTATCGTTACCTCTTAGCAAATCCACACTGCTATCCGACCCTCTCACGGCGCGATAGCCCTCTAAGCCCTTAATCGGCTCATCTAACTTCTCATCCACTTTAATGCTTAATGAAGCCGCACCGTTTACGCCTTCCGAGACCAATTCCACATACGCAAACGGGTCTATCGCCTGCACCGTGCTCAAGCCGGATACACGCGCTGCAGCTTGCGCCCCGATAAAGCGGATGGTAATATCCTCAAAGGTGAAGGATTCCTTACCATTAACCTTTACCATGATTTTCACGGTATCTTCATTGCTGATATTCCCCTGCTTATCCACTGAAAAAGAAAAGTCACTGAGTGTAAAGAAATCGGAAAATTGCTTACTTTCATAGCCTTTTTTCTGCTGCATGGCTTTTTGAAAATCATCGAGCAGCTTATCCCATCTGATTACATTGCTCAAATCGCTTTGCTTAATGGAAGCATAACTATTATAGCCGGTGAGGATTAAACCGGCTCCCTTGCTGTCATTTTGAAACCCTGTTTGGTCGACAGGCGGTTGTTTCGTATCGGTGTCGGTTTGATAGGGATTGTCCTCAACCACCAAACACGCGGTGCTGATATACTCATTCAAATCAATCACAATCGGCTCTTTAAGCTTCTTATTCTGCAAAATGAGTATCGTCACTGTCAGCGCGGCGCTTAATACCAAAACCACGACAATGAGAATGATTGCTAACTTCGCCTTGCTTTTCTTTTTTTTCGTCTTAACCGTGCCGCTCTGCTCCTGCTGCTGCATGGCTGCCGGCTCTGTCGGCGCGGCTGTCGGCTCATTTTTGGTTCCGCAATAAGCGCAAAACGTATCCTGCTCGGATAAAGGATGTCCGCAGTTTTTACAGTTCATTTTCCCCTCCGAAAACGCACTATGCTTTGCTTATAAAGTAAGTGCTTTCTGTTCATAATATAGTATTTTTCAGTATAGCATATCCGAAAAAGATTTTCAAATCAATACCACCCGTCAAACGGGTGGTTTGCTCAGGGGCTATAAGCCCCGTTACTAACCCGCGTCTCAAGGCGCGGGCTTTCACTTTGTTCGAGCCTTATTGTTTTTGCCACCTTGGCGTGCCTCTAAAGAGGCTCGTTTTTGTGCCATTTTTATCCGACTTTTCGTGTCATCCCGAGCGCAAGTCGAGGGATCTCTCCGCTTCGGTCGAGATGACAAAATAGGAAATCGAG
>JAFWGH010000132.1 GCA_017512465.1 Clostridia bacterium | reverse complement strand
GGTGTTTTTAATTTCATTTAGCGGTTTTAACAGGCGAATTTGTACTGTGTCGCCCGCTTCTAAACCTTCGCGGTTTTGCGGTACTATCAGCACGCCGTCCGCCTTTGTGAAACTTGTAATCACCCCGGCGCCGCGTGAGAGCGGGGTAGCGGTCAGTTTTGAACCGATTTCACCGAGACTGACGCGGATGTATTCGCTGTATTTGAGAGAAGATACAATTTTTTTGGCAAGCACGGCGTCAACATATTCTTTTTGTGAAGGCGCCTTGCCGTAGTATACATTCATCACTTCCCGCACAATTTCATCCATAATCACGATTGCCGAAACCGGGTAGCCCGGCAGACCGATAACCGGTTTTGCATTCACTTCGCCGAGCACCGCGGGTTTGCCGGGTTTGATGGCGATGCCGTGCACACAAACCCTGCCGAGCGTATCAATAATTTCGCAAGTGTAATCATCTCGCCCTGCAGAGGAACCGGCGCTGATTAAAATCATATCGCATTCCGCAAGCGCCGTGGTGAGGGCATGCGCAATGCGCTCTTTTTTATCGGGCGTGATGGGGTAAATGCGTGCTTGAGCCTCAAAGCCCTGTAACATGCCTTTAAAAACGGTAGAGTTAAATTCAATAATGTCGCCTTTTGCGGGCGCCGATGTCGGCGGAACAATTTCATCGCCTGTCGGGATAATGCCCACAAGCGGCTTTTTGTATACCTCGGTTTCGGTAATGCCGCCGGCAAGCAGTGCCCCGCATAGGGAAGGGGTGAGTACGGTCCCCGCAGGGGCAATCATATCACCCATACAAATATCTTCGCCCACTTGCCGCACATTTTGCCACGGCACCACAGGAGCAATGATTTTCTCGTTACCGTCGCCGCATTCCATTAAATCCTCTACCATTATCACGGCGTCACAGCCGTCCGGCAAAGGGTCTCCGGTGTCTACCACCACATAATCCTCGGGTGTGAGGGTGAGCGGTGTGCGTTCGCTTGCCGCAAAGGTTTTTGAGGCTTTCACCGCCACTCCGTCCATCGCCGAGGCATTGTAGTGCGGGGAGCAGATATGCGCATAGGCGGCATTTTTGAGCATTCTGCCGCAAGCGTCGCTCACTGCAACAAACTCGGTTGCCGCCGTGAAGCCGACCTCTTTTAAATGTGAAAAGTAGATATTTTTTGCCTGTTCAACAGGCAGATTGTTTAAATAGTTATGTTTCATAGTTTGTACACTTCCACTTCGGTTCCTTTTTCCACACCCTCACTGTTTCTGTCAATACCAATAAAGCCTTGCGCTTCGCACAAAACAGAAATAATGCCCGATTTTGTGTGTACGGGAACAAGTTCACCTGTTTCGTTATATGTTACGCAAAGAAATTCTTCTCTGCCGTGGTTAGAGGGAATATTGAGTGCAAGCCTTGCCCTGTTTGTCGGTTTTTCGGCAGGGGCGCCTGTTAAAAAACGAATGTACTCGCCGACAATCAGGCGAAACACAAAGTATGCAGCAAGCGGATGTCCCGGTAAGCCGAATACCGGTTTTCCCTGCACCTTACCGAAAATGGTAGGTTTGCCGGGTTTCATGGCAATGCCGTGAAAATACACTTTACCCAATGTGTCTAAAATGTCGACCGTCATATCTTTTGTGCCTGCGGAAGAACCGCCGGAAATTAGCACAATGTCTGCTTTATTGATACATTCTTTGAGGGCGGCGAGAATGGTTTCTCTCTCATCCTTCACGGCGCCGTAGGGCAACACCGTGCAGCCGCGTGCCGTTGCCGCGGCGGTGAGCAGGTGCGTGTTGACATCGCGAATTTGCCCCGGTTGCGGTGCGCCGCTCACAATTTCATCACCGGTAGAGAGTATGGCAATAACAGGCATTTTAAATACCGGCACTTCCATTATGCCGAGCGCCGCAAGCACCCCCGTTTCCGCCGTCGTGATGCGGGTGCCTCTTTTGAGCGCCGTAGTGCCTGAAAGAATATCGTCACCCTTTTTGGTTATGTTCTCAAAGGGCGCGACGGATTTGTATACCAAACACAGGTTGTCGGCGGTATCGGTGTGTTCTACCATAACGGCGGCATCGGCGCCGGGCGGGAGCATCCCGCCGGTAGAGATTTTGGCGCACTGCCCGCTTTTTAAAGGGAAGGCGGCATGTTCGCCCATTTGGATTTCGCCTATGATTTCCAGTTGTGCCGGTGCCGCATCCGTAGCGCCGAAGGTGTCGGCAGCCTTTACGGCATAGCCGTCAACCGTGGTGCGGTCAAATGACGGCACATTTTCGACAGATACAATATCTTCCGCAAGCGTTCTGCCGAGTGATTCTTGTAGCGGTACGCTTTCGACTGCTAAAATCTGCGTTGTATTCTCTTTGATTATCTGTAAAGCATCTTGCCTTGTCACTACTTGCAGCATTATATTTTCCACCCCGTAATAAAACTTTTTGCCCAGTCGCTCTCCGGGTGCGTCAGTACTTCTTTGGGCTCACCGTCGGCGGCTATTTCACCGTCGCCTAAAATGATAAGCCGTTCACCGCCTGCCGTGGCAAGCAGGGGAGAGTGTGTGCTCATTATCAGCGTGCAGTCGTTTTCCGCGCGGTATGCCTTAACAGCGTTCAAAACAATTTCCGTCCCCTTCGCATCGCAAGCGCTTGTCGGTTCATCGAGCAAAAGCAAATCGCATTTTTGAGCGAGCACGCGGCACAGCGCCAGGCGTTGCAGTTCGCCCCCCCGAAAGCGAAGAAGCCTTCTTTTCTTTTAAATGCGCCAATTCCATCGTTTCAAGCAAGTGTAGTGCCGTATTTTCATCAGCCCCGGCGAGGGTAATGTTTTTGATTAAATTGCCGCGAAAGGCATAACTTTGCTGCGGCAGGTACCGTATTTTTTGCGGTAATGTCAAATTGCCATCGGTCGCTTTTAAAGTGCCGGCAAGAATTTTGATTAATGTAGTTTTACCGCTACCGTTGGCGCCCGCAAGCACCATGGAAGAACCGTTTTCAAAACGGAGAGACGGAATGCTTAAAACCGTTCGCTCGCCGTATATCTTTTTTAAATCTTGTATCTCAATCATGTTTCGGCTCTTTTACTGCAATGGAGGCAACGGCGTTTACAATAAATGCAATTAAAAGTAAGATGATACCGAGTGCGAGTGCAAACGAAAAATTGCCTTTGTTGGTTTCGAGCATAATCGCCGTTGTCATAACTCTCGTTTTCCACTGAATGTTGCCGCCGACAATGCTTACGGCGCCGACCTCTGCAATAGAGCGCCCGAAAGCGGTGAGCACGACCGAAAAAAGCGATGCGCGCCCTTCGCTGATGCACAGCGCGGCGGTTTTGAATTTAGAAAAACCGAGTCCCTCGGCGGTTTCAATCACCGGTTTGGAACTGCCTTCAATAAAAGAAGAAGTGAGCGCAACCACAATCGGCGTAATTAAGAGTACTTGCGCAATCACCATCACATTGACCGTAAACAGCAGGTTTAAACTGCCGAAGGGGCCGTAATGGGTAAAAAGTACATACACGAATAAGCCTGCCACAACAGGAGGCAAGCCCATTAGTGTGTGTACTGTTTTTTTAATCAGTGATTTACCTTTAAAGTGTTTTGTTCCCAAAAGTGCTCCGAGAGGGAGCCCTATTAAGCACGAAATAACCGTGCTTAATAGGGACATCCTCATCGTCACACCGATAATCTGCCAAAGTTCTTTATCGAAAGAGAGCAATAACGCAAATGCTTGTTTGATGCTTTCCATCGCTTATTTTTCAAGCAGGGTAAACAGGGATACACCGTATTCTTCCTGCCCGTAAGCGGCAATGAGTTTTGCAGCTTCATCGCCGAGCATCCAATCAATGAGTGCTTTTGCACCCTCTGTATTGAGCCCGTCAACCTTTTCGGGGTTAACTGCGATGAGGGAGTAGGTGTTCTTCATATCTTCGCCCTTTTCGAGTAAGAGCGTGATGCTTAAAACTTTCTGCATGGACAGGAAGGTTGCTTTGTCCGTTAAGCAATAGCCGTTCATTTCGTTTGCCATCGTTAAGCAATCGCCCATACCTTTGCCGGCGCTGATGTACCAATCATCTTTTTCGGGATTCGGCTCTTTGCCTTCGCCCCAAATTTTGAGTTCCGCTTTGTGTGTGCCGCTGTCGTCACCGCGGGAGATGAATTTGGAACCGCTTTCCTTAATTTTGGCAAATGCGCTTGCCGCGTCTGCACAATTCTTAATGCCTGCCGGGTCATCTTTCGGGCCTACAATCACAAAGTAATTGTACATAAAGGGGAGTCTTTCAACGCCGTAGCCCTTTTGAATGAATTCTTCTTCAGATTGTTTTGCATGCACGAGAATTAAGTCTGCATTCCCGTCCTCCGCCTTTTGAATGGCGGCACCGGTACCTGCCGATTGTACTTCTACCTTGTAGCCGGTTTCTTTTTCAAAAACAGGCAACAGGTAGGGAAGTAATCCCGAGTCGTTGACCGAAGTGGTGGTTGAAAGGCGAATGACCGCATTTTCGGGTGCTGCCGCTGTGGTTTCCTCTGTTTTTGCACCGCAGGCGGCGAATGATAAAACCATTACCACCGCCAAAAGAATCGCTAATACTTTTTTCATGATACTACTCCTTTTCAAACACGGAAGGCAAGCGCGTTTCCCCGCTAACCCTTAGCCAAATGCGCAAAGGCGCCTGTTATTTTTGGCTTTGCCTGCACCCGCCTGTGCCGGTGTAAACATCTGCAGGTAGCCGATGCAGGTCGAAAAGTATCAGAATTATAACAATTCTATATACATAATAACATAAAATATAGTAACTTTAAAGACTTTTTTTATTGAATGTGCGCAATAAATGTGCTATGATAAAAGAAAAGGCGGTGGTAATTTGAAATTTGGAATAATTTGTGTTTCCGACAGATGTTTTCGCGGGGAATGTGAGGATAGAAGCGGTCCCGCTATCGCACAGTGTGTAGCGCCGCTTTCTGCTGAAAATGCCTACCGACTGGTGCCGGATGAAAAAGAACAAATCTCTGCCGCCATTGCGGAATTGGCAGATGATTTCGGTGCCGATGTCATTTTCACCACCGGCGGCACAGGGTTTGCCCCGCGTGATGTTACCCCGGAGGCGACCAAAGCGGTCATAGACAGGGAAGCCCCCGGTATTGCCGAAGCCATTCGGGCGCAGAGCCTCGCCATCACCAACAAAGCAATGCTTTCAAGAGCCGTCAGCGGTTTGAGGGGCAAAACGCTCATCGTGAACCTGCCGGGCAGCCCGAAAGCGGTCAAAGAGAGTATAGAAGTGGTAATTGATGTTTTGCCGCATGCGGTAGAAACCATGAGCGGCAACACGCAAAATTGCGGAGGGAACTACGGAAAATGAGTACAAAAGCAGACATTCAGGGTTTTGATATCAGCGCCTTTTCCGCAGCGGTCATCGGCTGCGGCGGGCTTGGCACCAATGTGGCGGTTCATCTCGCAGGCGCCGGCATCGGCAAACTGTTGTTGTGGGATTTTGACGGTGTAGAACTGCGCAATTTAAACCGCCAATTTATGTATACCGAAGAGGATGAGGGCAAAGCAAAAAGCCTTGTTTTGGCAAATAAAATCAGAGAATATGCGCCCGATTGCAAAGTGGAGAGCGTATGTATCAAAATTGAGAGTATCTCTCAACTGTTTTCCGCCGAGAATTTTGATATTGTCATTTTAGCGGTCGATAATATCGAATGTCGCAAAATTGTGAGCGATTTTTGTGAGGAACGTAAAATCGCGTATATCAACGGCAGTGTGAACGGGTTTTACGGCACGGCATATTTGTGCATTCCCGACAAAACGCCGCCCCTGGAGGCGACAGGCGCTTTGCAAAAGAGTAACGGAGCCGTTCTTTCACCGAGTATGAGTGTGGGCATTATCGGGGCACTGGAAGCCAAACTTGCTACCGATTATTTTTTAAAAAAGACGCATTCTGCCGGTAAACTGTATTGTTATGACGGCGAAACGATAGAAAGTTTAACGATTAAGGAGGAAACGAAACGTGACTGATTATTCAGGTTACATGGGTAAGGTTTTATTTGCGGATTTAAGCAAACAAACCTATGGCGAATTTCCTTGGACAGATGAAGACCGCAGGCGCACTTTGGGCGGTAAAGTGATGGCGGCGGATATTTTACTGCACCACATCACGCCCGAAATGAAAGCGTTTGATGAAGATAACTGGCTTGTTATCACTACCGGACCTTTAACCGGTACCGGTTGCCCAAATACATCCAGGTTTAATATTTCCACCATTTCACCGCTCACGGGGATTGTGACTTCCTCCAACTGTGGCGGCGATTTCGGTTTGGCACTTAAAAGAGCGGGGTATGATGCCGCGGTCATTACCGGCAAAAGCGAAAAGCCCGTGCATCTGCGCATTACCGAAAAAGAGGTTGTATTTGAAGATGCAAGCAACCTTTGGGGGATGACTACCGGTGAAACCCAAAACAATCTTCACCGCGCGCAGGGCAAATTGGCAATCGGTCCCGCCGGCGAAAATAAGGTGCTGTATGCCTGTGTTTTCAGCGGCGAAAGAACTGCCGGCAGAGGCGGTGTGGGCGCTGTGTTCGGCGATAAAAAACTCAAAGCGGTCACCGCTTTCGGCACCAAGTTGCCGCCTATTGCCAACCGCCAAAAACTCAAAGAACTCAATGTGAAGTGGACAAAGTTATTGCAAACCCATCCGCTTACCGGCAGGCAGTTGCCCAAACTCGGCACGGCAGGGTTGGTATCGCCCATGCAGGCGCATTCCATTTTGGCTACCAAAAATTTCTCCGCAGGCAGGTTTGATGATTTTGAAAAGATTTCCGGTGAAGAATTGGCGGAAAATCACTTGGTTTCCAATGCCGCCTGCACCACTTGTGTGATTCGTTGCGCAAGAATGTGCAAGGTGGATGATAAAGTGGTCAAGGGTCCCGAACTCGAAACTTTGGGGCTTTTGGGCGCCAACATTCTTAATAATGACATAGAAAAAATCATTCGTTGGAATTATGAAATAGATGAGCTGGGTATGGACTCTATTTCCTGCGCCGGTTCCGTAGCTTTTGCAATGGAACTTGCAGAGAAGGGCGTGCACGATTTTGGCGTGCATTTCGGTGAAACGGAGAACCTTTCGCAGATGTTCCACGATATCGCTTACCGACAGGGCGAGGGCAATTATTTGGCGGACGGTTCTAAAAGAATGAGTGATATTTTCGGCGGTAAAGAGTATGCCATTCACGCCAAAGGCATGGAACTGGCGGCGTATGAGCCGCGCCACGCCGTCGGTCACGGGCTTGGTTACGCCACATCCAATCGCGGCGGCTGCCACTTGAATGCCGGTTATATGGTCGTGGTGGAAGGCTTGGGGTTAGAGGTAGATTCTTTAACGCCTCACGGTAAAGCGGCGCTCGCCATCACATTCCAAAATTTGATGGAGGCGGTTTCCGCCTGCGGCAGTTGCTTGTTTACAAGTTATGCCGTATTACCCGGATTTTTGATTGATAAACCGAATATGAAACTGACGAGAATCATATTAACCGCTTTTCCGTATGTCGGGCCGGTGGTCAATCTCTTGCACCATTTTACCAAGGTACCGCAACTCAATATTCCGTTGGTACCGCACGGCAATGCCGTGAAATTTGCGACCGGCATGAAATCAAATTTAGCAAAACTTCTCACTTGGGGTGCTTACGGGTATAACGCAGAGCGCATTGCCAATATCATTTTGGGGCAAAAGGCGGATGCCGATAAATTGCCCAAGCGCTTAACGGATGAATTGCAAAACCCGAATAATCCGAAAACCAAGGTGCCGCTTGAGCAAATGAAAAAGGTCTATTACCGCGCAAGAGGGTGGAAAAAAGGCATCCCGACCTGGCACCGCTTAAAGAGTTTGGGTATTCAAATTGATAAAACCGTTTATGATGCGGCTGTGGAAAAAGCGTGGAGGTAAATGATGGCGAAAGTAACAGTAAAACTGTTTGGTGTTTACCGTATGGATACACACCTTGCAAAGGCGGAAATGGAAGCCGAAAGGCTCAATGAATTGCTCGAAAAATTGCATGTGCTGGTTGCGCAAAAAGCGAAAGAGAGCGGCAATGAACAGCAGGTGAACGATTTGTCGTTTAAAGATGCCACTGTTTTTATTGACGGTGAGCGTTGCCGCAAAAAAAGGCAAAAATTAAGCGATGGCAATGAAATTTGGATTTTATCACCGGCATCGGGCGGGTAAGTAACATACACCGCACCCGGTAAAATTTTCCCTGCAGACAGAATCATGAAAAGCAGCACAAATTTTAATATCACCGATAGAGCGGTACGGATATCTTTATGTGAAATCCGTTGCCTTGAAAGGATAAAGAATTATGTTTTCAATTAATGAAGAAAAATGTGTGGGCTGCGGCGCTTGCGCTTTCACCTGTATGTTTAAATGCATTCAGCCCAAAGATGATGCCAAAAGCAAATATTTTATTCATTCCGACCACTGTATGGAGTGCGCACAGTGTATGGATATTTGCCCGAACAGCGCGGTGATACCGCCCGATGGTTGGCACAGGTTAAAGCGGGTGACCATCAATGCCGAAAAATGTAACGGTTGCGCAACCTGCCACTTCGTGTGCCTGGCAAGAGCCCCGCAGGGTGAGCGAGGCAAAAAGTATGAAATCGTGCAAGAAAAGTGCTACCACTGCGGCGTGTGCCTGCAACACTGTAAGCAAGACGCCATCTCAGCTGAGTATTATGAATAAACCCATACCACTTTACTATAAACTCCATTCAACATCACCTCATTTCACCCGATGTTGTTCGGAACCAATATGGCATTTTGAAGCAAGGCAGTGAGTTCACCCTCACTGCCTTGTGTTCTTATACAGATCACTTGACAATTT
>JAFWGH010000131.1 GCA_017512465.1 Clostridia bacterium | reverse complement strand
TGCAGTTGCAACATATTGGGCTGCGCCGTGGTCGTCATAAACAGGTTCTGCAACAGTTGCCACAACGTCAGTTATATATCCGCAATCTTTGCAGGTCAGACGAACCGTTGCCGAGATGCTGTCATCGCTCCAGGACCATGAACTTACCACCATTTCGTGAGCTTCTGTAGTCTGGTGGCCGCAATAATTACAAACTGAATTGTGAGAATCTGCATTAATAACGGAATAGTTATTGCTTCCATGGTCGCAGTGCTCAACATAAATACGGCCGGCCTTCGCAGATTTGCAAATGCTTTCTCTGTCATTTTTATCAATGTATTTGATAGTGTCGCCGTTTTTGGTTTTTACCCTTGTGTTATCGTTTAAAACCAGATTCGGAGTTCTGTAATGGAGACGAGTGGAATAGGTTCCTGTTTCAATATTAGCGTTATCGCCTACCGTAATAGAGCCTTTTTGCATCAAAACTGTCGAACCGATTCCGGTGCTGTCACTGTAATCGTAGTACGAGGGATATTCGGGATACTCCTCGCAATAGGAAAAGGAACCCCACGACTTAATATTACCGCCGCTTAATATGATGTCACCTTCGAATAAAATGCCTCCGATACCCGGACCCGCGAGCGAAAATTCGTCACTGGACTGAGCAAGACTGTAGCTTCCGTGACCACCGTAAGACTCAACGTCTCCGTCACTGATAGTAATCGTTACGTGCTCCGTGTCATCACTCTTCCAACCGCAGCCGATACCTGCGCCACCGTAACCGCCTTTGCTGAGAATTTTACCGTTTCTGATAGTGATTGAACCGCCGATGCTTTTCCATGAACCGCCGATACCTGCGCCGTAAGTACGGCCCTGTGTTTCAATATTACCGCCGAAGATTAAAATCGTGCCTATTTTACCGTTAGCGCCGCTGCCGATACCTGTTGAGCCGTCGGCGTCAATAGTACCGCCATATATGCGAATTCTTTCTGCACCTGCTTCATCACCGCCGCCGATACCTGACGCGTACTTACCGCCTGTTGCAGTAATATTACCGCCGTATATATCAATCATACCGGATGGTTCCTGGTCGCCGCCGCCGATACCTGCCGCGTACTGACCGCCTGTTGCATCAATTGTGCCATCGTTTATTGTAATATTACCGGCGTATTGGCCTCCCTGGTTACCGCCGCCGATACCTGCTGCTTCATCACCGCCCTTTGCAGTTATGTCACCGCCGTTAATAGTGATGTTGCCGCTGCAATAGACATCGCCGTCGCCGTCGCCGAGAGCGGCGCCGCCGTCACCGCCTGTTGCAGTTACTTTTCCGCCGTTAATAGTGATGTTGCCGCTGTTGCCATTGTTGCCGCCGCCGATACCTGCGCCCCAGCCGCCGCCGTTTGCGGTTACGTCGCCGCCGTAAATCTCAACAGTACCGCCATTGGCTTTGTTACCACCGCCGATACCTGCTGCACGCTTACCGCCGTTTGCGGTAACATTACCGCCGTAAATTCTGACAGTACCTCCGCTGACTTCGTCGCCGCCGCCGATACCTGCGCCCCAGCTTGCGCCCGTTGCAGTTACGGTGCCGCCGTAGATTGAGATGGTTCCGTTAGTACCTTCAGCTTCGTCACCGCTTCCGATACCTGCTGCTTCGTAGTCGGCTTCCGCCTTAACGGTACCGCCGTAAATATTGATAGTACCGCAGTTTGTTTCGTCGCTGCCGCCGATACCTGCGCAGTAGTTATCGGAATTGAAAATATCCAGAATACCGCTGTCGTTTGCCTGACCGTAGATATTGAGAGTGTTGCCGGGATTTACAATAATACCCTCGTCGCAGTAAAGATAGTTACCGTCCGGAACGATAATATTAACAGTTCCCGCAACCTCAAGCTCGTCAAAGCTCAGACCGTTGTCGGCAATATACCAGCCGCTGTACAAGGTGTGGTCGTCGTCCTCGGAATAATCCCACAAATGGGTGTAGTTTGTACAGGTGTCCGTTACTTTTTCAACCATCTTTGTGCTCGAATTCCACGAGCGGCGGACATATGATATTCCGTCCGCAGCATATGCCGAAGCGGGCATTACTGTAATCACCATCAGCGCTGTAAGAAAAGCGCAAATCATCTTTTTAGCATAATTCTTCATCACAGAGCCCGCAAGTGAAGCATCTGTTCCCTTTCCGCAGCCTGCAAAGGCTGTACTAATCGGGCATACACAAAGTAATGCATTCATCACTCTAAATAAATTCTTTTTCATCATCTCAACCTTTCTTATTTATTTTTAATCACCATTGTTTTTTTCCTATTGTAACAAGATATTAAGAAAAAGCCAATCAACAGTATTTGTTATTTGCCTGACTGTTTATTGGTCTTCCGCAACCGGAACGGCAACAGTATTATTTCGCGGCTTGTGCTTTTCTTACCATAGCATGCATAGAAAGATGTCTGCAAAAGTCTCCGTTTGAATCAATCAAACGGAGGTCGGTTTTATTGCTAACGATTGTTCGCAACGATTCGTTCAGAATGTATCATCATACTCCGCTGCATAACAAGCATACGAATCACACTGACAGATGATAGTGTTCTTTTCATTTTCACACCTTCGCAATAAACAGACAAGGCGTTACCGCGCCCGACAGGCAAGGTAACGCCGTCATAGAAACCGATTAGTTTTCAGCCAGCATCTTTTTCGCTCTTCCGAGATAGATAAGCTCGAGGAAATAGATAAACACGGCAAACAATATTGTCAAACCGGATAACCACTTAATAAGACCAAAACCTAAAGATGTTGTAATGGCGCCAAAGTTAACCAACAATGAAAGGACGAAAGAAATGATGTAGGAAACGATAATTGTGGTGAGAATCTCATGGCCAAATTTAACCATATCAGTTCTGTTGCATTTTTCAGACAGATTCATCAAACCGTTTACCAAATAAATAGCCACGAGCATGTTGAGCACATTGGATGTTGCCGAAAAAACTGTGCCAAGTCCGCCAAGAAAACCGGTCCTGCCGGCAAAGACTGATGCTACTACCGAAAAAACACTTCCGAATACGGTGCAAAGCACAGCCCTCTTAATACCAATCTCATCTTTTGCCGCCTGAAGAAAGCCGATAATGTTCATAATTCCGGCAATCAAAACGATAATGCCGGAGATGATTAATATTGCGCCCGCAGTAGCCAGTAAACTTTCGGCGTTTGCTTGAGCAACTTCCTTGGATGAACCGATTAAACTCATAATCAAGCCTATTCCGGTGCCCAAAGCGGCAATCAAAGCAATAATTTCGGCGTTAAAGATTTTTTTAACGCCTTTTGCAGCATTTGGAAATTTCATGTTTTTCTCTCCTTAAAATTAAGTTATTATAATAAAATGTGAAACGTTTATTATCTAAAACAGAGGAATATTTTTAGACGTTTGCCGAATAATGCGGGTTCCCGGTCTTGTTTTCCGCTGTTTTACAAAACTACTAAGATTAATTCTATCATAAATACGCCACAAGACAATAAGATGTGTCAGAATGAAACATCTTTTTTATAAAAGCACTTGAGTTCAGCACTTATAATTCCTATAATGAAATTATAATTATATAAGAGGTATATACATGAATGACTCCTTTAGCGAAATCTTAAAAAGCTTCAGAACCGAAAAGAATTTATCCCAGCAGCAGCTTGCCGATATGCTGTTTGTGGAACGCACCACTATCGCGAACTGGGAATCAGGCAGGCGAACTCCCGACGCTGTTCTGCTGTTGCAGATCTCCAAATGTTTAGATATTGATGTCAACATTTTATTGGAAACAATCAGCAATACCGTAGAGGTGCCAAACATCATGATGGTTGATGACGAGAGTATCATTCTCAAGAGCGGTATGGCGGTGATCGCTAATTTACTCCCCAACGCTTCTCTCACAGGCTTTTCTTCTCCGACAGAAGCATTGTCATTCGCCAAATCCAACCGCGTACATCTGGCGTATATCGATATCGAAATGGGCAAGCTCAACGGGCTTGAACTGTGCCGCGAACTACTGAAAATCAATCCTCGCACCAACGTGTTCTATCTGACTGCCTATCCCGATTACGCGCTGGAAGCGTGGGATACCGGTGCCTGCGGCTTCGCCGTAAAACCCCTTACCGCCGAACAGGCACGCAATCACCTCACGCGGTTGAAATTCCCGATAAGGGGGCTGCAGTTATGATGGATTGGACAACATTTTTTTATTCTGTGATTGATGCAACTACTCTGCTGATCGCCGTGCTGGGAATATTGGTCGTTTTGATCCTGCGCGACCTTGAAAACCGGTGGCGATGGTTCTGCGTTGTTTTTTTCTCGGATATCGTTTTGAAAGCATCGGCGAGTATGCTCAGCCGGTTTTCAGCTGTGTATTGGCATAACATACCGCTTCAAACAGCGTGTGATTTTCTCGCCACTTTGTTTTCATCTGCGATCATTCCTCTGCTGACGCTTTACATCCTTCGCTGCTGTTCACAGGAGCCACGCCAATCTTTCCTCTGGAAGCTGATCCTCAGCCTTTGGGGGGTCTGCGTAGCGGCAGCCGTCGGCGACCTGCTGACACGCACGCTTTTTGCTGTTTCGACGCCGGACGGCACAGAGCAAAAGCGCTGGTTGACACTGGTTTATCTGCTTTTTACGGCAATCAGTCTGATTAGCTGCTTTGTCGCGGTGATTCGCAGAAGAAAACAGCTTTCAAAGCTCCAATTCATTCTCATATTGGTGTATTTGCTTGCGCCTGTTTCTGTTATGCTGCTCGCGATGGAACTGATGTTGCTTGTTGATCAGGGAAAGCGGTATATCAAGCAAAAGGAAGAAATCGCTGACCAGAAGGTAAGACTTGCCGTACTGCAAATGCGTCCGCATTTTATCTACAACACAATGACGAGCATTTACTGTCTTATTGAGCAGGACGCACCCAAGGCGCAGCAGGTCACCTTGGATTTTACCAATTATTTGAGAAAGAATTTTACGGCGATTGCGAAAGAGGGAACGATTCCCTTTACCGAGGAGCTGGAACATACGAGGGCTTACTTGGCAGTCGAGCAGATACGCTTTAAAGGAAAGCTGTTTGTTGAGTTCGATATGCCTTACACGAACTTCAGACTGCCGCCGCTGACGCTTCAACCGATTGTAGAAAACGCCGTCAAGCACGGTGTCGACCCCGACCTTGACCCGCTATATATCACTGTTCGTACACGTGAAGATAAACAAGGAGCTGAAATAACGGTCGAGGATACAGGTCCCGGGTTCGGCTTGAATGATAATAACGAGCCGCATATTGCTTTAGGAAATATCCGCGAAAGGCTCGAAATGATGTGTAATGGAGAGCTGACAATCTCCGAACGCGAAGGCGGCGGCACGGTTATCAGAATTATTATATCAAACAAGCAATAATAAAAAAGTAACACGGTTTGGTGATAAAAAGAACAACTCGTTATCACCAATAATCAATAACTTTTAGCATGGGTTTGAGGATACGAACCTTTTTGTCTCTCGCTTGCTCTTTTCGGCTAATTGACTCGTTTTTTCTTTGCTTGGCGTCAGCCAAGCGGCATCAAAACCGAGCAAATTACCTCAAATATTTCTAACCGAGAGATGCTTTGCAGTTTTGGTCTGCCTATTTTTTACAAAGACAAGGCAAAAAGACGAAGGAATGCTGGCGCATTGCAAGGGTTTTTAACGCAGAATTTGTGAAAAAGAAGCGACCAAAACCATAAAGGTTCGAATCCTCAAACCCATAAGTGAGAGGCGTTTAAAGGGAAGAACTATTATGAGCGGGAACTTGGTTAAGTATAAAAAATATGACAGTTCATACGAAAAGGAAGTTTTAAAGGTCTTTACAGAGGCTTTTGTAAACTATCCGCTTTTTTACAACATATTTGAAGATGATTTCAAAACAAAAGAGAAGTTTCTGGCATGTTACGAGAAGATTATGAAAGGAATTTTTAAAGCCACCATCCGCAAGGACGCCTGCTATATAGGATTCAAGGACGGGCAGGTCGCAAGTATTGTCATTGTAGAATCTCCCGAAAATAAACCCATCGGCGTATGGGATTACACGGTGAGCGGTATGCCGGGCATTATGATGATGCTCGGTCTGAAAAAAACCTTTCAGTTTATGGACCTTTCCGAGCGTACGGAGCTTGTTGTCAAAAGCATCAAGGGGCAGCGCTGGCATTTGTATTTTTTGGCGATTGACCCGAAATTACAGGGCAAAGGTGTCGGCACGGACGCCATCCGTAACTTCGTGATTCCGTTAGTCAAAAAGCATAACGGGAAACTGATTACGGTAACAACAAATTCCGAGAAGAATGTTAGTTTCTATATTAACAACGGTTTTTCACTTGTAGAAGAAGAGACGATTGCTTTTAATGAAAAGTCTA
>JAFWGH010000130.1 GCA_017512465.1 Clostridia bacterium | reverse complement strand
CGCACTGAAAATCATCAGATTTTTTGTTAGAACAAAGAAAAAAGCTTCGTTAAGGCTGACGCCTAATGATGATTTTTTCTGAAGTTATAGCGAAAAAGATGATGATTTTGAGCAAACATTCTTTATGACATGCACCCCTTTTTTCTGCTGTCATTATACAATGGTATGGCAAAATTTTCAACAAAATTACGAATATAACTTGTATTTTTGCGAAAATGACTTGAAAAAGCTGCTTTTCACGCTATAATAGAGGATGAAAGAGGTGGATTATGAATCATCAGCACATTGCCGATTTGTCGGCGAAATTAATTATAATGTATTATAACAATGAGTATATGCCGTTTTTGCTTGCGATGGATGATGAAGCGCTGTGGTACGGTCCCGCCGAGGGGCAGTTTTTGCAGGGGCGCGAAAAGATGATAAAGGCATGGCAGGCGGAGGAGCATAATTTACGATTTACCATGGGTAATTTAAAAGTGCGCCACATTGCGGCGCACACGGCTTCTTGTGAGGTGATGCTCACCTACACGGTGGTTACGCATTATCCCGACGGGCATGACATCTCGGTTTTTCAGCGCCTGCATTTAAGTTGGTGCGAGCGCAAGCAAACGAATGCGGCGGGCAAGGTGGTAAAAGAGCCGAAAATACTGTTTTGCCACATCTCCAACCCCCACGGCATGCATGAGGATGATACCATTTATGTCACCAACTACGCCAATGTCCTTTCCGGAAACAACATGCTGCTGCAGCGCGGCGAGCGGCTGCACTTTCACGGCACCAATCATTCGGATTACTTTTTCCTTTCCGATTCCGTTTTTTGGATAGAAGCCACCGCCGGCGGCAAGCACAGCATTTTGCACACTGCCGAGGAAGCCATTGAGGTCATGCGCCCCGTTTCCGCGCTCGAGAAGGATTACGGGCACTTATTCCTGCGCTGCCACCAAAGCTATTTGATTAACCCGCACTATGTGCGCAAAATCTGCCGCTTTCGCTTAACGCTGACGGACGGCACCGAGCTGCCGATACCCGAAAAGAAATATACCGCCTTTTGCAAGGCGGTACAGCAGGTATTAAAACACTAATCAGATTTTTAACTTTTCGGAGAGCTTTTTTTGCACAATGCCGCAGCCCTTGCTGAGCAAAAAGGCACACGCGAGTGTGAAAGCGAACAGCAGCACATAGTATAAAAATGAAAAATCTGATTTTGGGAAAAACGGCGATACTTTTTTGAAAAGAAAGTAGTCGATGCGCTCATATAATAAATACACTTCGCACGATAAGCCGCCAATCCAAATGAGCGCGGTATTCAAGGCGTTTTTCTTTTTGGGAATGAGCATGGAAAAGAGCATCACGATAGCGATTGCCAGCGGGCAATAGATTAATCTTATGACATAGCGGTTCATATCGAGCCACGCGCGAAAATACCACAGAGTGAACAGTCCGCACAAAATCACACCCGCACAGGCGATAAGCACCGGAGCGCGGCGCACGCTCACTTTATCTTTAATGATTTTTCCCATCCACGCACCGAAAACAAATACATACACACGCATCAGTGCTAACTCATACATATTAAAGCGCTTGCGGTTAAAAATAAACAGTGCTATCGCCACTGCACTTACCCCTGTGCACACCGCGACAAGACCGCCGCTGCGGTGCTTTTCCAACACCTTATGCAGTGCGGGATAGATCAAATACAGCACAATGAGCAGCGAGAAAAACCAAGCGCCTTTATCGCCGTCAATAAAAAAGGAAAGCAGCAGGGTATTGCTCAGAAAACGCACAAAGGTGATTTTTTTCATCAAAAACAGCAAGCCGTTATGCGCTGCGAGCACCAAAAGCAGGGCGGGCAGGAGCCGAATACCGCGGCGCAGGTAAAAGGTTTTTACATTCCGGTTTTTTGAAAAAGAGTAATACAACCCCACGCCGGATAAAAATAAGAAGATATCAACACCGATATTGCCGTAATACAAAAAGCCGGCGGTGATTTTGTTGATGAAGGAAAAACTTGAAGCATCCGCAAGATGCACCGAGTGAAATGCCACTATGAGCAGTGTTGCGATGCCGAATAAGACATTTCTCACCCCGCTGATTTGGGAAAAATTATAGGTTGACGGATTTTTTTGCATGGCAGGGACTACCTTTCCGAAATATTGCTAAGCATACTATAGCATATCGGGCAAAAAAAGAAAAGTTCCTTATTGTATAGATTGACTAAGCGCATGAAGGGTGATATGATTAAGAGTACATAATGCTGTAATTTGTCACAATTTGCATTTTGGTTGGGGAGGAAAGACAAAATGGCAATACTATTGGTTACGGTCATTGCGGTATGCACCGCTTTGGCGGACTATAAGTGGTTTTATAAAGAGAAAAACGCTAAGGCGTTGGCGCAAACGATTATCCGCCATATTCTTTTGGTGAATTTGCTTTCCCATTCCGTTACAAGATTTGTATTTCATTATGACCACTTTGTCACCACGGATGCATACACGGTAAAACAATATCTGCTTTTGGCAGGCATCGCGGTGGTCATTGGTATTGCGGTAGCGGCAATCTTTAAGTTTTTCAGAGCACACAATGTCTACTCTAAGGAAAATGAAAAAAGACCGAAAGCGGCAAAAGCGCTCAAAATTATTTCCTTTATTATCGCTTTTTTCGGCTGCATTGTGGTATTCGGTGTGCATTTTGTCAGCTTCGAGTGGTCGAGCGTTTCCACCGAGCAGTTTATTGTGAATATGTTTTCACCCACCAAGGGCACAGAGCTCGGTATCTACATAGATTTTGTGGAAGTGCCGCTGTTCCGCTCTTGCCTGGTGTTGAGCTTATTCGGCTATTTTGTATTCCCGTTTTACGATTTTGCACTGAATATAAAAGGTGAAGAGAAGGTTATTCTTGCCGATAAAATTCGGCGCCTGCTTGCCTTCGTGCTGGCGGTTTTGTTCCTCGCCTACGGCTGTTACAGTTTTAATAAATCTTTCAGCTTCAAGTCCCTTTATTTGATTTACGGGCAAAAATCCGATTTTATTGAACAAAACTATGCTGACCCGAAAACAACAAAGATAGAATTTCCCGCAAAAAAAAGAAACTTGATTTTCTTTTATTTGGAGTCCATGGAAAACAGCTATCTCGATGAGAGCTTGGGCGGCTATATGAAAGAGAATTTGATGCCCGAATTAACCGCATTGAGCCATGAGGGCGTTATGTTTTCGAATACTGCATCGGAATTCGGCGGACCGATTGAAGCGGTGGGCACCTCTTGGTCTCTCGCTTCCATGGTTAACCAAAATCTCGGTATTCCGATGAAACCGCCCACAAGCATGAGTGCTTATGCTACGGATAATCACTTTATTGCCGGCGCCACCGGTCTCGGCGACATTTTGAAGGAGCAAGGCTATAATCAGGAAATTATGATTGGCTCGGATGCCGGTTTCGGCGGCTTGGATTATTTGTATCACACCCACGGCGATTACAAGGTATTTGATTACAATTATGCTATAAATAACGGCTACATCCCCGAGGATTATAAAGTTTGGTGGGGCTTTGAGGATGAAAAGCTCTATACCTACGCCAAAGAGGAAATCACGGCGCTGTATGAGCAGGGCAAACCCTTTAACTTTACACTCGAAAATGCCAACACCCATATGCCGGATGGTTATTTACCGCCCGATGCGCCGAAGCCGTATGACAGTCCGTATGCGAATGCCATTAACTACAGCCAAAAGGAAGTGGTTGAGTTTATTAAATGGATACAGGCGCAGCCGTTTTATAAAAACACCACCATTGTTTTGATAGGCGACCACCGCAGTATGGATAAAAAATTCTTCAAAGAATTTGATAAAAACTATATCAGAACTCAGTATCACTTAATCTTAAATCCCGACCCCTCGCTTGCAAACACCGCTGCCGAGCGCTTTGTCAACCGCCGGTATTGTAATGTGGATATGTTCCCGACCACCTTGGCGGCAATGGGCTGTAAAATTGAAGGTGACCGCCTTGCGGTCGGCACCAATCTGTTTTCGGATAAGAAAACACTCATTGAGGAGTACGGGCTGGAATATGTAGACGATGAGTTCTTAAAGGGAAGCACCTTCTATCAAGAGGTACTGTGTGAAGAGAAGAAATAAAAGCAAAAACCTTGGCGCTGCATCGCCGAGGTTTTTTGATATGCATCTGCCACTTGCAAATACGCCATGAATTTGATACCATTAAGAAAAAGATAAACGGGTAGCCCGACTCCCGTCGGGCTACGCCCCGGTAAGGACAGGATATGAAAACACTTTTTATTGATTGCGGCATGGGCGCGGCAGGCGATATGCTGTGCGCCGCATTATTGGAATTGAGCGAGGATAGGGAAAAAACACTCGCCGATTTAAATGATTTGCAGATTCCGCATGTGCGCTTCACGGCAGAGCCGGTAGAGAAGTGCGGTATTTTCGGCACAAAGCTTCATGTGCTTGCAGCCGATGCGGAGGAAGCCGCGCATCCGGGTGAAGCACTTGGCGTTCACCTGCACGGCGATTTAAACAGCATTGAGCATTTAATCGCGCAAACAGCCGCACCCGATAGCGTGAAGCAGGCGGCGCTGGAGGTGTATAAACTCCTTGCCGCGGCGGAGGGTGAAGTGCATCACTGCACGCCGGAGCACATTCATTTTCACGAAGTCGGTACCCTCGATGCGGTAGCGGATATTTTGGGTTGTTGCTTTTTGATGCATGCGCTGCGTGTGGAGCGGGTGATTGCGAGTGCGGTCAATGTGGGCAAGGGCAGTGTACAGTGCGCCCACGGTATTCTTCCGGTACCCGCACCGGCAAGTGCGGTGCTGCTCAAAGGCATTCCCATTTACAGTGCACCCGATATAACAGGGGAGCTTTGCACGCCGACAGGTGCGGCGTTATTAAAATATTTTGTCGATGAGTTTTCGGATATGCCGACGATGCGTGTGGAAAAAATCGGCTACGGCATGGGAACAAAGGATTTTAAAGCCGCCAACTGTGTGAGAATTATGGCGGGAACCGCCGCGGATGCGGATATGTATGAACACATTTGCGAGCTGCAATTTCATGTGGATGATATGAGCGCGGAGGAGATTGCTTTCGGCACGGAGGAATTGATGGCGCGCGGCGCAAGAGATGTTTTTTGCACGCCGGCATATATGAAGAAAAACAGGCTCGGCACACTCGTAAGTGTTATTTGCACGCCGGAGCAAAAGGATGCGCTTTTGCGGGAAATATTTAAACATTTTTCCACCCTCGGTGTGCGCGAGCATCTGTGCAAGCGCTATATTTTGCAGCGCGAAATACACAGTGTGGACAGCGCATGCGGTGTGCTGCACCGCAAGGATGCCGCGGGTTACGGCGCACAAAAAAGCAAATATGAATATGAGGATTTAGCGCGCATGGCAAGAGAAAACGGCTGCAGCTTAGCGGAAATTAAGAAAAATATTAACTTGTGAGGCAATATGAAAACATCTACGAAAAAATTGACACTCAGTGCCATGTTTTTGGCAATCGGATTAGTGCTGCCGTTTATTACGGGGCAAATACCGCAAATCGGAAAAATGCTCTGCCCCATGCATATTCCGATTTTGTTGTGCGCCTTTTTCTGCGGTCCGCAATATGCCGGTGTGATTGGCGCCATTTGTCCTTTAATGCGCTCGGTGATGTTCGGTATGCCGGTGCTGTACCCTTCGGCGGTCGGCATGGCGTTTGAATTGATGAGCTACGGCGTTATTTGCGGTTTGCTTGCCGCAAAGCTCGGCAAGGACAAGCTGTGGAAAATCTATACCGCACTGATTACCGCCATGCTTGGCGGCAGGCTGGTGTGGGGCTTGGCGCAAATTGTGCTGCTCGGTATTAAAGGTGAGCATTTCACCTTTGCCGCATTTTTGGCAGGCGGCTTTGTGAATGCATTTCCGGGCATTATCTTGCAATTAATCCTCATTCCCGTTTTGGTGCGGGCGATTCCCGATAAAACGAAAAAGGAAATAAGTGAAGAATAAAAAATCGGTGCTCAGCACCGATTTCTTTATGTGTAGAAAGCGCCATAGCAGCGGTGTTTGCCGCTGAAAAATGCGGAATGCGGAATGCGGAGTTCGGAATTAAAGGTGGCAAGGCGGAGCCTTGCAATGATAATGTGCCGCATTTGCGGCACTAAAAGCCGTAGCCGACACCCTTTTATGCGTTGTCGGATTGTCAAACACTTTGCAAGCGGTTTGACAATCGCGCTAATTGCGCATATAATAATAAACACAGTTTATTTTTGACAGGAGAGACCTATGAAACGAAGCAGCGGCATTTTAATGCCTGTTTTTTCTCTGCCCTCGCCTTACGGTATCGGCACTTTGGGAAAAGCGGCATATGAGTTTATAGATTTTTTGGCGGCGGCAAAGCAGAGCTGGTGGCAAATATTACCGGTAGGACCGACCAGCTTCGGCGATTCGCCTTATCAGAGCTTTTCCACTTTCGCGGGCAACCCTTATTTTATTGATTTGGATATGCTTATTAAAGACGGCTTGCTCAAAAAAAGTGAGTTTACCAACTTAGATTGGGGCAGCGATGAGGAGCAGGTGGATTACGGAAAAATCTATACCAACAAATTTAAGGTATTGCGCAAGGCGTATGAAAGAGGATTTGCGCGCGACAAAAAGGCGTTTGAAGCCTTTGCGGCGGAAAATGCGTGGCTTGGCGATTATGCACTGTATATGGCGTGCAAAAAGCACTTTGATATGCAGTGCTGGACTCAGTGGGAGGATGAAGGCATTCGCCTGCACGAAGCACAAAGTGTGCGCAAATATGAGCAGTTATTAAAAGATGATGTGGATTTTTATGCCTATTTGCAGTTTCTTTTTTACACGCAATGGGAAGCGCTGCGCGCCTATGCAAAAGAGAATGATATCGGCATTATCGGTGATGTGCCGATTTATGTGGCACTCGATTCTGCCGATGTTTGGGCAAATCCCAAGTACTTTATGCTCGATAAAAAGAATGTGCCGATTGATGTGGCGGGCGTGCCGCCGGATTATTTCAGCAAAACCGGTCAGCTGTGGGGCAATCCGCTGTATGATTGGGACTATATGAAGCAAGAGGGCTACGGCTGGTGGATTCGCCGCATTGACGGTGCGGGAAAGCTGTACGACATCATCCGCATTGACCATTTCAGAGGCTTCGAGAGCTATTGGGCGGTACCGAACGGGGAAGAAACCGCTATTAAGGGTGAATGGCGCAAGGGTCCCGGCTTGGAGCTGGTGAGCACATTGACAAACTGGTTCCCGCAAATCTCGTTTATTGCCGAGGATTTGGGGATTTTGACAGATGAGGTTAGAGCGCTGTTAAAGGATTCGGGCTTGCCCGGCATGAAGGTGCTGGAATTTGCCTTTAGCGGGGAAGAGCCGAGCAATTACATGCCGCACCGCTATGAGAAAAACTGTGTGTGCTACACCGGCACACATGATAATACCACGCTGAGCGCATGGCTCAAACAAGCCGATAAAAAAGAGCTTGCGCGGGTGAAAGCCTATGCCGGCTTGAATGCGGGGGAGGGCTTTGCCGCGGGCGTGATACGCCTCGGCATGAGCTCGGTGGCGGATTTGTTTATTGCGCAGATGCAGGATTATTTGGGACTTGGTGCGAGCGCGCGCATCAATACGCCCGGTATCAATGAAAACAACTGGCTTTGGCGCATGAAAAAGGGTGCTGCAAGCGCTGCGCTGGCAAAAAAAATCGCCAAAATCACCCTGCGCTATGAGAGGTAAGAATAACTGAACACTGAAACAGAGGCTGTCACAACAAGAATAGTTGGACAGCCCTTATTTTTACATTGTTTACAGCCGCAAAATAAGCTTGCAGTTTGAAATAGTCATCATCAATAAGAGGTAAAACTTCTTTTATGGGAAAAAGTGAAGTATAAGAACCGTCCCCATACTTTGTTTTTATGATTGGTTTAACAATAACTGAACACTGAAAACTGAAAACTGAACACTCAAAAAGGCGGCTGCAGGGCAGCCGCCTTTTTGTTATGCGATTCTTTCTTGCTTGAGATGCTCGAGTCTCTCGGAGCCGTCTTGCGCAATGGCGGCAAATTCCGCGATTACCTGCTCCATTTGCGGCAGAGCATTTTTCTTATAATTCTCACACTCATCAAACACGGCAAAGACCGTTTCAAAGGATTGCTTGAGCGTTTCCACGGGAATCATCGGATTGGTTGCCATTTCCTGGATTTCGCCGCTTTGGTTTTGCAACATCGCGGCATTCGCTTCAATCATCTTTGCAGTGCTATCCGAGAGGGTTTTAACCGCGCCGAGCACCAGGTTTTGGTTATACAGCGCTTGTGCGCACATCACACCTACACGCAGTGCATTAACACTGACCTGCTTTGCGCGCTCCACGCCGCGAATGAGCTCTAAATTATTCTTGCGGATTATTTCCATTGCGCCGATGCCCTGATAGTTGACCACGGCAAGGGTGCTCATATCCATCACCTTTTGGCGCAGCGGGAAAAGCACCTCGCTTTCCAAAAATGTGATTTTCTTTTCATCCTCGCCCTCTATCTTCGCTTGCTCGATGCGTGCGCTCAGGGCGGTGTCAAATTCTTTGCCCAAGGCGATATATTCATTGAGCTTGCAGGTTTCGGCTTCTAGTGCTTCCTGCTCCAAAAGCAGGGTTTGATTGTCGTTTTTGAGCTGCTTTTCACCGGAAGTGATGACCTCTAAAATACCGTCTATCACCTTGTCTGTTTTTTCATATTTGGTGAAATACTTTCTGGCGGGATGGAAGAATTTGTGGCGCATGCCATCCGAAAAGCGAATGCCGGAGGGGTCCAAATCCTTCATGGCAACGGAAAGCCGGGTCAGGTTATCGGCAACCACACCGGTTTGGTCGCTGTTGTTTTTAAAAGCAACAATTCTTTTTGCCAAAAATGCATTTTTACGGTTGCTCGCGATTACGGCATCCTCACCGAAATTCTCAATGGTTTGCACCGCGGCTTTTCTTTGCGCCGTGTCGTCGGTATCGAGCTGCAGCATGGCTTGCAGCTGCTCTTCCGAGGTCTTTGCAATTACCTTTTTGGTTTGGGTATCAACTGCGGTTTTTTGCTCAATTTCCGCTTTCATTTCTTCCGTATCGGGAAGGGAGAGTGTAAATTTCTTATCCATAGTATTTATCCTTTCTTTCCTATACACTTAGGTGCTTATACATACTGTTTTGTGTGTGCCGTTAAGCGGCGCAGCTCTTCAAGAATTTGTTTCTTTTCGTTTTCGCTGCGCGGCGATGTGCTCAGCGCCTCCAGCGATAAGCACAGATTATCGAGCGTAGTGATAATCTCTTCGTTTTTATACAGTAGCGCGCTGATGCGGCGAAACTGCTCATCATAATACTGCACCTTTGCGCGGTGCATTTCCGGTGCCAGCTGCAGGCGGTTTGCGCGCAGGGCGCGGTACTCCTTTTCATCAAAGAGCATTACCGTAGCGGTAAACTCGCGGGTGTTTGCATAAAAGATATCGCAGGCTTGCTCAATGCTTTCGCGGTATTTTAAATAGGTGAGCTCTTTGGTATCAAAATAGCGCTCCAATATCATCAGAAGTCCGTTTTGCTTGGCATTTAGCCGCTCAATTTGCGAAATCATACTGCTCATTTGCTTGCTAAACTCATTTTTGTAATAGCAGCCGTGCAGCGCTTTAATGTAGTTTTTGGGCGTGCATTTTTCTTCAACGGGCAGTGTTTTCGGTGCGCGCTTGCGGTGCAGCAGGCAGTAGTTTCCGATGGCGGCAATGGCGGCGAAAATGCCCAACAGCAGGATATATACCCACGGGTGATTGAGCGCCGCCGCGTGGATACCCGCCCCTAAAAAGTGCGTGGAGAGCACCAAGCGGCATGCAAACAGCAAAACGACATTAAATGTAATCACTTTAAAGACTTTTGTTTTCACCGAAATACCTCCTTTCCGGTAGCCCGACGGGAGTCGAACCCGAACAGCCTCTCGCTTGAACTTTTTGGCTAATTCTACCGCATTTTCGTTGATTGGCGGTAACCTGTTTTGCAATTCAAGTTTATGTGATTGTATCACAAGTTCATTTGACTGTCAAGTACTTTTTCATGAATTTTTTGTGAACAAAATGGCACAAAAATGTGGCTATTTTCGACATATTTATTGACTATTATCATTTCATATGCTACACTATACATAAATATATATTATATTAAGCACTTAATTAGTTAACGGAGTTACTTATGGATGAAGTGAAAATCATAGAAATTAAGCAAAGCGTTTTTTCCGCGAATGACAGGCAGGCGGAGCAGCTGCGCGCCGATTTAAAACAAAAGGGCATATTTCTTTTGAATCTGATGTCCTCTCCCGGCTCGGGCAAAACCACCACTTTAACCAAAACCATTGCGGCGTTGAAGGATGAGTTTACCATCGGCGTGATGGAAGCCGATATCGATTCGGATGTGGATGCCAAGACCATTGCCGCCACCGGTGCAAAGTCCATTCAGCTGCACACGGGCGGTATGTGCCATCTCGATGCCGGCATGACACGCCAGGGCTTAGAGGCTTTGGACACGAGCGATGTGGAGCTTGCCATACTTGAAAATGTCGGAAATCTCGTGTGCCCGGCGGAATTTGATACGGGCGCGAGTAAAAACGCCATGATATTATCCGTACCCGAGGGGGCGGATAAACCGCTTAAATATCCGCTGATGTTTTCCATTTGTGATGTGGTGCTGATTAATAAAATAGATGTAATGCCCTATTTCGATTTTGATTTGGAGCAGTGCAAGCGCAACATCCTTATGCGTAACCCAAAAGCGATGATTATTCCCATTTGTGCAAAAACAGGCGAGGGCATCGAGCTGTGGGCAGATTGGCTCAGAGCCGAAGTCACGGCCTGGAAAAATGATAAATAAATTATCTACCATAGGTAGAAGTACCTAAGAGGAGGATTGTATGGCAGATAAAATGTTAGACTATGCACCCGAATGGACTTATAACGATGATAAGCCCATGCGCGAGAAAATAGTCAAACTCGGCAAAATGATTACCGACAGAATTCCGATTGTGCTCGGTATTCAAAAAATTACCAGGCAAGACCCCGAATATTGGGCAGTTGCCACCATTTGTCCGACCGATGAAATGGCGGAGGTTGCCATTCGCATGAAAAAGCGCGTGCCGCGCACGTGGGCAGATATGAAAAAGCTCACCCAAGACATGGGGATGAGCGATGAGTATCTCCAAGAGCTTTTGGCGCAAATGAGCGAAAACGGCTTGATTGAGTGGAACTATGAAAATGCACAGCATGAAAAGCAGTGGGTACTGCCGATGTTTGTGCCGGGTTCCGGTGAGTTCTCAAACATGAACAAGGAGCTGCTTGAAAAGCACCCCGAGCTCGGTCGCTTCTTTGAGAGAATGACACGTAATCCGCTTGAAAAGGTTACCCCGATGGTGCCTCCCGGAGGCGGCGGTATCGGCATGCATGTCATTCCCGTGGAAAAAGCCATCGGCATGGAAAACGAAGCCATCAATGTGGAAAAGATTTCCTATTGGCTCGATAAGTATGACGGTAAATATGCCGCATCTCCCTGCTCATGCCGCTATTCCAGGCAGACCTATGATGAAGGCTGTGCCGATGACCCGGAGGGTTGGTGCGTAGCGGTCGGCGATATGGCGGATTATGTTGTGGAGACCAAAAAAGGCGGTCACTACATCACCAAGGAGCAGGCTTTAGAGATATTTAAGCAGGGCGAAGAAAACGGCTTTGTGCATCAAATCACCAATATTGACGGTCAGGATAAGATTTTTGCGATTTGTAATTGTAATGTCAATGTCTGCTATGCACTACGTACTTCTCAGTTATTTAATACACCGAATATGTCACGCTCGGCATATCTTGCCAAGGTCAAAAGAGAAAACTGCGTTGCCTGCGGGCGTTGTGTAGAGCATTGTCCGGCAGGTGCGCTCAAGCTCGGTCAAAAGCTTTGCACCAAGCAGGGCGAAATCGAGTATCCGAAGCAGGTGCTGCCCGATGAAACCAAGTGGGGCAGAGATAAATGGGAGCCGGAGTATAGAGATAAAAACCGTATCAATACCCATGAAACCGGTACTGCTCCGTGTAAAACCGCGTGCCCCGCGCACATTGCGATTCAGGGTTACCTGAAGCTCGCGGCACAGGGCAGATATGATGATGCGCTTGCGCTCATTAAAAAAGAAAATCCCTTCCCGGCAGTGTGCGGCCATGTGTGCAATAAGCGCTGTGAAGAGGCGTGCACCAGAGGCGTGGTGGATGAGCCGATTGCGATTGATGATGTCAAGAAATTCTTGGCACACCGCGATATTGCCAATGAAACAAGGCTCATTCCCAAAAAGGTGATTCCGAAAATCACGGTAGAGGGCGTGTTTGACCGCGAGGCAGGCTTTACCGAAAAGGTAGCGATTATCGGCGCGGGTCCTGCAGGGCTTTCTTGTGCTTTCTACCTTGCCGAAAAAGGCTATTTAAATGTAACTGTTTTTGAAAAGAATGCAGAGCCCGGCGGTATGCTGCGCTACGGTATTCCGAATTATAAACTCGAAAAAGCAGTCATTGATGCCGAAATTGACATCATTAAAGAAATGGGTGTTGAAATCAAGTGCGGCGTGGAAGTCGGCAAGGATATCACACTGGATGAACTCAGAGCGCAAGGCTATAAGGCATTTTATATGGCTATCGGTGCGCAGGGCGGCAGAAAAGCCGGTGTTGCCGGTGAGGATGCCGAAGGCGTGCTGACTGCGGTTGAGTTCTTGCACGCGGCAGCTGAAAAAGAAGCGTATGACATTGCCGAAACGACAGTCGTTGTCGGCGGCGGTAATGTGGCGATTGATGCGGCGAGAGTATCTGTGCACTGCGGCGCGAAAAATGTATCGATGTTCTGCTTAGAGCAAAGAGAAGAAATGCCCGCCTCCGATGATGAAGTTGAAGAAGCAACGGAGGACGGCGTGAGCATCCACTGCGGCTGGGGTCCGAAAGAGATTGTTAAAGACGAGAGCGGCAAGGTTACCGCCATTGTCTTTAAGAAATGTACACGCGTGTTTGATGAAGAGCACCGCTTCTCCCCGCAGTATGATGAAAATGAAACCAAAACCGTGGAATGCGGCAATGTGATTCTCTCCATCGGTCAGGCGATTGAATGGGGCGGCCTGTTGGAAGGCACGGCGGTCGAGCTTAACCGCAATCAAACCGCTAAGGCGGATACCTTCACCTTCCAGACCGCACAGCCCGATGTCTTTGTCGGCGGTGATGCCTTCACCGGTCCGCGCTTCGCGATTGATGCGATTGCCATGGGTAAAGAGGGTGCCATCTCCATTCACCGCTTTGTGCAGCCGAACTCTACACTGACTATCGGCAGAAACCCGCGCTACTATGTAGAGCTTGACAAGGGCAATATCGTGCTCGAGAGCTATGATACCGCAAAGCGGCAAATCCCCGCGCCCACCAAGAAGGTGGACCCGAAGGGCTTTAAGGATGATTATAAGATGCTCACCGAGGAGCAGGTGAAGATAGAGACTTCCCGCTGTCTCGGCTGCGGTGCCACCATTGTGGATGCCAACCGCTGTATCGGCTGCGGCGTATGTACCACCAAGTGTGAGTTTGACGCCATTCACCTTTACAGAGAGCGCCCCGAGTGCTCCACCATGTACAAGGCGGAGGATAAGCTCAAAGCCATCCTGCCCTATATGATTAAGCGCGAGATTAAAATCAAAAAAGCTAAGAGAAAGAATAAATAAGCAAAAGTCTCCGCGGCTTTGAAAGGCATAATAGTAGCAGTCAGCAGTCGGCAGTCGGCAGTCGGCGGTCAGTAGTGCCGCAGGCACCACCCACTCGCTAACAGCTAACTGCTAACGACTAACAACTAATATATGCATGAATTAGGAATAGTATTTAACATTATTGATACGATAGAGCAAATTGCCAAAGAGCAATCCTTAACACAGGTTGCCTCCGTCACTGTTCAGGTGGGGGAGGTGTCCACCGTGATACCTCACTATTTGGAGGATTGCTGGAAGTGGGCGGTCAAAAAAACGGACATCATGAAAGAGTGCAAGCTCATTCATGAGCCGATTGAGGCGATTACTTTCTGCGAGGATTGCGCGCAAACCTATCGTACCGTGGACTTCGGCAAAACCTGCCCGCACTGCGGCAGTGAGCATACCTACCTTGTGGTGGGAAACGAAGTGCAAATTAAGGAAATAGAAGCAGTTTAATTGCTTTTATCTATTCAAAAAACTTTTTTAGGAGGCATGAAATGTTTTTTCATCTGTATGGCGAAACCTCTGTCTACCAAATTCTCGGTTGGGTATTGGTTTTTGCCGGCCTTGTAATTGCCAATGAGCTTGCAAGGCGCACAAAAGCAGGCGGCATTTTCTTCTTTGGAATTGTTCCTCTTGCTTTAACCATTTATTTCATTGTTATCAACATCGGCGCAAACAGTTTTGCAAAGGATAACCCGACCATTGTCGAAATGAACGGTTGGTTCCACTATGCAAAACTCTATGCGGCTACCATCGGCTGTGTCGGCTTTATGTTCCTTAAATACAAGTGGGGCAAAATCGGCAAGGTCAATTGGTTTAAGGCTTTTCCGTTTGTGATTGTTGCAATCAACATCTTAATTGCCGTAGCATCCGATTTTGAAAGCGCGATTAAAGGCTTTGCAAACGGCGGCTTTGCAGGCGGCTGGTGGTATTCCAGCGAAGGTGTTATGCTTTACGGCGGCTGGTGGAATGTGCTCAACGGGCTTGCCGGTATCATCAACATCTTCTGCATGACCGGCTGGTGGGGCATCTACTCCTCCAAGAAAAAGCAGCAGGATATGCTGTGGCCGGATATGACATGGCAGTTCATCATCGCATATGATGTTTGGAACTTTGCTTACACCTATCTCAACCTTCCGAACCATTCCTGGTACTGCGGTTTGGCACTGCTTCTTGCACCGACCTTCGCAAATACTTTCTGGAACAAGGGCGGCTGGATTCAAAACCGCGCCAATACCTTGGCAATTTGGTGTATGTTTGCCCAAGTGGTACCGATGTTCCAAAATCACTCGGTATTTACCGTGCTTCCCTCTCTTTACAAAGATCCCGAATTGTTCAAGGTCGGCACAAACGGCGTGATGCAGGATTTGTCCCAAACTCTTACCGCTGCCGATGCCAACCCGAAAGCACAAGGTATTATTGCTATTGCGGCAATTGCAATTAATGTGCTCGTTCTTTGCAACATCATTAAGAAAGCAAAAGAACAGAAAATTAATCCCTACAAGCAAGAAGTATTCAAAGGCACCAGAGACTTTGAAGAAGCTATGGCAAGAGCGGAAGATGCAGCTTAATAAATGCATAAGCAAAAATCCCACCCGCACGGGTGGGATTTCTTTTGTTGGCAGTAGTGCTCGGCGCGTGCTGAATGATGACGCGGCGCTCTATTGATTAGTTGGGTTTGCGAGAGCAAACAAAACTATGAGAGTTTGTTCTATGTTCAATTTGTCCGCTTCTTGTCGCCCCTTGTTAGGGGAGATGTCACGCAGTGACAGAGGGGCAGCAGAAATAATCTGATTATAACGGGTTGCGTTGTCGCGCTACTGAACACTGAAAACTGAAAACTGAAAACTGCTCGCGGCAGCGAACTTAGTCCGTGCGAATCCACATTGCGGGGCGCACGGCAACAACCGTGGCAAAAACACCGTTGCCGTAATGGCGAATTTCACCATCAAAAAAGACAAACGCCGCAAAGTTTTTATCAAACCCCGTGGTGCGCAGCTGCCAACAACACGTTTCGCCGACAGAGGCATATTTTTGCTCGCTGACATGCGCGCCTTTTTCATAGGCATGGGTGGTAATGGGGCACATGCGGTCACGGTTATCGGCAAAGTATTTTTCCGCCTCGGTGATGCTCAAACAAAAAACCTTATCCTTGGTGTCGTTTCCGATGTCGATAGGATAATTCTCATTAACATCGTCCGAAACCGTGCTTGTCAGAATTCTTTTACTTTCCTGCGGGGTAAAGGCAGTTTCAATAAAATCTTTATTCAGCCATTTGCGCAGTGCACAGTGCTCCCAATCCGTGGGGGCATTTTTATCATTATAGGTCAGGCAATCCAGTCCGTTTTTGCTGATAACGAGCAGGGCACCGTCCTTTTTATCGAGCACGCGCCATTCTATCTCATCCATGGTGCCGGCAATCTCTGCATTTTGGTCATATTTGCCTAAGTAAACGGTATCACCGACATTGGCGACTTTGAGCTTTTCAATTTTATAGCTCTCAAAAAGGCTGTCTGCCAAGTCCTTGCTGTCCTTGTAAGCACCGAGGGCAACAAATGTTTCATACGCCGTTACCACATTGCCGCTTTCCATATCTTTAAGCGCGCTGTTATAGCGGCTTTGCGGAATGAAGTATTTTATCATCGCAAATATGCCGACTGCAATGATAATGACGGAGAGGATAGAAGCGGCTATGATGATTTTGCGCTTTTTTCTCTGCTTTGCCTTACGCAGGCGCCGCTGTTCACCCTCTTGGCGCAAGGTGTCAATTTTTTCTTCACATTTTTGCGCCAACTCATCGGCATCCCGCCAGCCGGGAATCATCCGAAAGCCTTCGAGCGCCAATGCATAGATATCGGCATTCTCTATGCCCATGCGCGAAAGTGCATTGTAGTAAATGGCATCTTTTTTGGCATCCTCCGCCTTTTGCAGGCATGTTTGCTCGAGTGCCGCAGCATCTTTATACGGCACAATGGCATGAAAGAGCTCTGCTGCCTGTTCCAAAGCGCTCGGCGTGTTAGCCGCTTTCATAAAGCGCAATGCGTAGCGGTATTTATCGTCCTCAGACTCCGCTTCGGTCTGCTTCATTAGCTTCGCTTTTTTGGCAGCCGCCTTTTTGATGGCGGCGGTTTCCTCATCCTCAATAAAGGTGTTTTTGAGCGATTGATTAATATCCTGCTGCGGGGTGCGGCGGTAGAAGGGCTCAAAGGAAGAAAATTCCTCAAAATCCTGCCCTGCGCCGGAGACATGTTCTTGTGTATTTAAGTGAATGTCATGAACCGTTTTGTCGGGTGTGCTGTCGCTTTCCTCATTGCTTATAAAAGTGCCTTCGAGTGTGCCGCTGAGCTGCGGGTTATCGACATCTTTCTCTTGTTCGATAAATGTCCCATCGAGCGAAGTGTCATCACTCACTTTTTTAACATTGCCCTCTTCATCCGGCATAAAGGTGCTGTTGAGCGATTCGTTAATATCATAGGAATCACTCTTTTCGGGCGGTCGATAATCATCATGAGAAATTTCATAGCGTGTACTGCATTTTTTGCACACACAAAATTCATCATATTTGCGATATCTTACCGTGCTTTTGCAATTTTGACAAATAAATGAGGGCATAGGGGTCTCCTGCAGTTTTAAAGTATAAAAATATTGTATCACAATTCTGCCGCGGTTACAATCATTAATGCACGAAACTTTTCAGCTAAGCCCGGCTGTTATTAAGGAGAGTAGCGGTAACGAAGTTTTGCCTCAAAATTCAATCTTTTCGCACAATAAGTGCGTTAAAATCAGCACATAGGCGTCAGCCTTATGTGCTGATTTTGCCTTCTTTTTGCACAATAATATTGAATTTGAGGTGCGAAGCAGTTAATTTTGCCTGATTTTGCTCAGATTGGCAATTTTAAAATGTGGGAATACTCTGCGTATTGGTGCATTTTTAAATTGTTAAGGTGAGTGAAAGCAGACAAAATGAACCAATACT
>JAFWGH010000129.1 GCA_017512465.1 Clostridia bacterium | reverse complement strand
TAAGCTTACTGTTTTGATCTTACCGATACTTGAATTACAAACATAGACAACATCGTCATACACGCTCAAGGTAACAGGAGAAGTAAAAGCGCTTGAATCTGCATTGCCGATGCGAATGTGTGTTTTTAAACTTGAAGCGTCATATTGCACAATAGAGTTTTCATCCGGTACTGTGCACCAAAAGTATTCACCGTTTGTAAAAGGGGAGCGCACATAATTATCATGATAAGAAAACTGACCGCTCCATGACAAATTACCTTCTTTGGAAAATATGGCGCAACTTCCATCCGGAGCCAAAACAATCACGCGCATATCCGGCAAAACAGTCGCATCACATAACACACTGTTATTTAATCTGTCCGAAATCGGCTCGTAAGCGGGACCGAATTTGTTGAGTAAATATACCCCCATTGTTATCGGTGTAAAATTATCCAGAGAAAAATCAAAACAGCGATAAGCAAGTCTTGCTTCGCCTGATTCAAGCGTTACCATTTCCACAAACAAAACGCCTCCGGAAAAGGCAACAACATCTAAAATTTTCCCATCAGATAAAAGTTTCATACGCACTATTATAATTATAATTAATGTTTTTGTCAAATCCATGTCATATTTTGTTATATGAAGAATAATTGACACAAGATATTGCGTTTAATATATAAAAGTGTTATAATATATTAAATTTTATTATTTTAAAGGGTGTATTATGGCTCAAAAAAAGACGACAAAAAAGAAACCTGCTTCCGCAGCAAAAAAAACTGCCAAAAAGCCGGAAGCTTTAGATACAAAAAAACAGCGTGAAATCGCTGCCATTATCCTCTTTGTTTTTGGCATCATTACCTTCCTGCTTGCCGTAATTCCGGGCGAGTCGGGCTGGTTTAGCTTACACAATAGTGTTTTGGGAATCTCCGGCTTTTGTGCATATATTGTTCCGATTCTATTAATTTATCTTGCCGTAATTATCTCTATGGATAAGTTTTCAAAATCCATCATGGCAAAATCTTTTGAAGTTTCACTGCTTTTGATGTTCTTATCTGCCACCATTTTTCTGTTTAAATCGTATGAAGGCACCGGTTTTGCCTCTTTTGCCGATGCTATCGTAAATGAATATAATGCGTATGATAATTTTGGCGGCGGTGTTATCGGTACTGTTTTCGGTTACCCGCTCGGCGCACTCTTAGGTCCTACCGGTGCGAAAATTATCGCTATTATTGCAACCTTGACAGATTTAATGATTATCACGGGTACCACAGTTTCTAAGCTGACCGATTCCGCTCAAAAAGTTCATCGTAAAGCTAAGACCGATTTAGAAGAAATCAAACAGCGCAAAGCGGAAAGGCGCGAGCTTGAAGCCTTAGAGCAAAAGGAATTAGATGAGCTTATGTATGATGAAAACAAGATATACCGCTCCAAAAAACAGCCTGATTTAAATATCTATGATCCGCAACCGGATGTTCTTGAGAGTGAAGCTAACGAGATAGAGGAAAAACCAAAACGCCGTAGAAAGAAAGCTGCAGTAGCGCCTCAACCGGAGCCGGTGCAAGAAAAAAATGTCAGTAACGAAGATTTTGACTCTAAAATGCAGGCGATTATTGATGCAGAGAATAAGCGCCATCAGGATAAAGAATTAGAAAAGAAAGAAAATATTTATACCAAAGAGCAGGCTATAGAAGAGCTGGAGCAGGCGCAAAACGCTGCAGCCTCCATGAATACAAGCACCTACAGACTGCCTTCCACTTCATTGCTTGCCTCTGTGAAAAAAGGCAAAACAAGTAACGCTTCACGCGAAATGCAGGAAAATGCCGATATTTTAATGGATACACTTGAAAACTTCGGCGTTGATGCGGAAATTGTCGGTATCACGCATGGTCCGACCGTAACGCGTTATGATATTAAGCCTGCAGTCGGTGTGAGAATTAATAAAATCACCAATCTTTCGGCAGATATTGCACTGGCTCTTGCTACGAGCAGTATTCGTATTGCACCGATTCCCAATAAAGCAGCAATCGGTATTGAAGTGCCGAATAAGAGTAAAACTATGGTTGGTTTGCGCTCTATTTTGGAAAGCGATGGCTTCGCAAAAATGAAATCCAAAAAATTGACAGTTGCGCTCGGCGAAAATATTGCCGGTGAACCGCAGTTTGCCGATTTGGCAAAAATGCCCCATTTGTTGATAGCAGGTACAACCGGTTCCGGTAAATCAGTTTGCTTAAATTCCATGATTATGAGCATCTTATACAATGCGGCACCGAGCGAAGTGCAGTTTGTTATGATTGACCCTAAGGGTGTTGAGTTGAGCGTGTATAACGGTATTCCTCATATGCCCACACCGGTTGTTAAGAATCCCCATAAAGCAGCGGGTGCCCTTGCTTGGGCGGTTAAAGAGATGATGAACCGCTATGCATTGCTTGAGCAGTATAAAGTCAGAGATATTAAGTCCTATAATAAACTGGCAAAAGATGACCCTGAAATGATATCGATGACACAATATGTGATTATCATTGATGAGCTTGCCGATTTGATGATGGTTTCTCCCGGGGAAGTTGAGGACAGTATTTGTCGCTTAGCACAAATGGCAAGAGCTGCAGGTATGCACTTGGTTATTGCAACACAAAGTCCGCGTGCAGATGTTATTACAGGACTTATTAAAGCAAATATTCCCAGCAGAATCGCTTTAAGCGTTTCCAACGGATTGGACAGCCGCATTATCTTAGACCAAAACGGTGCCGAAAAATTACTTGGAAACGGTGATATGCTCTTTAATCCGATTGGTGCGAATAAACCGATGAGAATACAAGGCTGCTTTGTCAGCGATGAAGAAATTGAAAAAGTCACCGGCTTTATCAAAAAGCAGGGAAGAGGCGAATATAATGAAGACATTGACAGACAGTTTGATGAGCTGGCCACAAAAGAAAAGGGTAAAAAATCTTCGGATATGGAACCTCAGGGTGAAGGTGAAAATGACCCGTTAGTAGAAAAAGCAATCGAAATTATTTTAGAATATCAAGCGGCTTCCACGAGCTTTATTCAACGAAAGCTTTCAGTCGGCTATGCCAGAGGTGCGCGTATCATTGATGAAATTGAACAAATGGGCATTATCGGCCCTTCCGAAGGTGCAAAGCCGCGCAAAATCCTCATCACCAAAGAAGAGTGGTTGGAACGAAACGCCATGAAGCCGGATGATCAGCTGTCCTTGGAAGAGGATAATACGAGTAATATATGAAGAAGAAAAACAAGAAAATTTTCATATCTGTTATCGCTGCAGTCGTTTTAATCATTTCAGCTGTATTGACTTTCGGTTCCAAAAACACATGGAAATCATTTATCAGTAAAACTGATGAAAACACTGCTGCTATCGGTCAATTAGCCGATAGTGAAGCCGCAGCGCAACCGCTCAGTGTGCATTATATTGATGTTGACCAGGGTGATAGTACTTTAATCCGATTTGGTGAATACAACATACTTATCGATTGTGCGAAAAAAGCGTATAGCGAAAATGTCTTGACCTATTTAGAGCGTTTGGGTGTGGATTCTTTAGATTTGGTTATCGGCACGCATCCTGATGCCGACCATATCGGCGGCTTTACGGATTTATTTACTCAAATTAAACCCAAATTATATGTATTACCGCAAATCTCATCCAAAATTGAAAAAACGCAAACAGAATTAACTCTCATTAACACCTTAAAGACAATGAAAATCTCCACCGAATACGCTATCAACGAAAAGGTATATACATTCGGAGAAATGAAGCTGACTACCTATCTTACACAAAGCGAGCATACGGATAAAAACGATTATTCCGTTGTAGCAAAGGTGGAATATAAAAACGCTTCGTACCTGTTTATGGGTGATGCCGGTAAAGCGGTTGAAAATGAATTTATGAAGCTTAAAGACCCTTTGCAAGCCGATATACTCAAAGCCGGACATCATGGCTCGAGTAAATCCAGCTCTAAAAAGTTTGTGAAGTATGTTTCTCCCGAATACTGTATTTTTTCTTGCGGAGCAGATAATGATTACGGCCATCCTCACAGCGAAGTGTTGGAAATCATGAAAAAGCAAAAAGTGCAGTGTTATCGCACCGATATCAGCGGCTCTATCGTTATTGGCAGCAACGGTCAAAACTACTTCATTGCCACTGAAAAATAGTGCTTGAATTATTATCTATTTATTGTATAATAGTTTAAAATGCACCTGTGGCGGAACTGGCAGACGCGCCGGATTTAGGATCCGGTATCTCACGATGTGCAGGTTCAATTCCTGTCAGGTGCACCAAGGGACTGTCTGCAAGCAGGCAGTCCCTTTTAATAATAATATTTATATTTTAAAGCACTATATTAGGAAGTTATTCAATGGTTATTAAAGTTTTAAATGAAAATACTTCAAAGCGAGCGTTGCGCTGTGAACATGGTTTAAGCTTATATATTGAAACCGGTGCGCACCGCATTTTATTTGATACGGGGCAAAGTGATATTTTTGCCGAAAATGCGCGAAAAATGGGTATTGACCTGTCTAAAATTGAAATGTGTATCATTTCTCACGGACATTATGACCACGGGGGAGGAGTACCATGCTTTTTGGAGATAAATGATACTGCACCTGTGTATATCCATCAAAATGCAAGCGGTTCTTTTTATAATGAATCCGGCAAATTTATCGGACTTTCAAAGGAACTTTTCGCTCATGCACGTATAAAGCAGTGTAGCGCAATAACGGAATTAGTTCCTAATATAACACTGATATCCTCAACATGTTTGCAAAAGAAAATGGCGGTAGATAATTTTGGTCTAAGTATGAAAATAGGCGATAAACTCATACCGGATGACTTTAAACATGAACAGTACCTTTTAATCTGTGAAAACAACCAATCCTTTCTGTTTTCCGGCTGTTCTCATAATGGCATTATCAATATAGAAAAACACTTTCATCCGGATTATTATATTGGCGGCTTTCATCTTTCCAAATTGCCTGCCGATGAAAGATTAAATGCATACGCAGATGCGTTAAATCAATATCCGACACAGTATTATACCTGCCATTGTACCGGTGAAGAAAATTTCAGGTATTTGCAACAGCGCATGCCGCATCTTCACTATCTTTCCACCGGTGAGACACTGCACTTATAATGGAGAAAGCTATGCCGCAACACAACATTAATCCGATCTATAATCAAAACTCAAAAATACTGATTTTGGGTTCTTTTCCTTCCGTTAAATCCAGAGAGGGTCAGTTTTTTTATGACCACCCTCAAAATCGTTTCTGGAAAGTTTTAGCGGGACTATTACATGAAGATGTCCCGCTTACACATGCACAAAAACGCTCTTTTTTGTTGGAACATCACATTGCCTTATGGGATGTACTTGCCTCATGCGATATCAAGGGCTCAGCCGACAGCAGTATCAAAAATACGGTACCCAATGATTTAACGCCGATTTTACAGACCGCCCCCATTCAAGCGATATTTTGTAACGGCGGCACTTCCTTTGCTTATTATAATCGTTTTTCTCTCAAAATGACCGGTATGGAAGCGGTAAAATTGCCTTCAACCAGTCCTGCAAATGCTGCCTTTAGTGTAGATAAATTATGTGATGAATGGCGTGTAATTCTTCCATATATACTTGATTAATCATCTTCATTATCCTTTTCATCAATCTTGAATTTTTTCTTTAAATCCATAATCACTTTTTTCTCAATCCGCGAAACATAGCTTCTCGAAATACCTAACATAGCAGCAATTTGTTTTTGTGTAAGCTCCTGCTTACCATCTAAACCGAAACGCTTTATAATAACGGTTTTCTCTCTTTCATCTTTTATATTATTTATGTAACGCATCAGTTTTTCGCTTTTATCCTTTAAATCAATTTCATCGGCGATATCTTCTTCACTTGCGATGATATCCATTAGGG
>JAFWGH010000128.1 GCA_017512465.1 Clostridia bacterium | reverse complement strand
TTACGCGCGTCCAAACAAATTTCGCAAGTGACAAAGGTTTGCGAGCAGAACCTTTGAAGATTGCTTCATTTGTTTCTCCTTCCCCCAAAAAGTTTGCTTCGCAATACTTTTCGGGGACCTCGTTTTTTGGCAAACATCGCATCACTGCGAGTGAAACGAGCAACATCACTATGGGTATGAGGATTCGAACCTTTTAGTCTCTCACTTGCTATTTTTGGCTAATTCTTCCGTTTTTTCATTGCTTGGCGTCAGCCAAGCGGCTTCAAACACGAAACAATTAACACAAAAATTTCTAAGCGAGAGATGCTTCGCAGTTTTTGTCAGTCTATTTTTTATTCAGATAAGGCAAAAAACGAAGGAATGCTGACGCATTGCGAGGCTTTTTAACGAAATATTAATGAAAAAGAGGCGACAAAAACCTAAAAGGTTCGAATCCTCATACCCATGCTTTAGCATAGCATCACTGCGCCACAGGCGCAACATCACTAAACTTTACACTTTTAAATGAAAATGAAATAATGTTTCAGACCAATTTCAAGGAGTATTATTCTGTCAGAATCAAAACTGCGTGAACTCGCCACGGACTTTTCCGTTCAAATCATCACACTTGTTAAAGATTTAAAAGCCAAGTACGAAGGAGTCCTTTGGTATGCTGCGAAACTGCGTTCTATTCAAGAACCGATTGCGGCTTTTGACGAGGAACTATGGCACACCCTATTAGATAGGGCGACGGTCACGGCAGACACTCTCGTATTCATCTTTAAAGATGGGACGGAGATTGAAATAGAAATTTAATATGGAGTTTATCAGCAAAAAACTTCAAATGCATAAAAGATAGGCGCAGCCCCTTGGTATTAAGGGTTGCGCCTTTTTTTATTGCTAACTGCAATACGGTGTATTATTTATTCACCGGTGAAATATTTCGTCTCAAAAACATCCACCGGAACGGGATGGCAGAAGAAATAGCCCTGGAAATGATTACATCCAAGTTCCGTAAGCTCGCGGAACTGTTCTTCTGTTTCTATGCCTTCTGTAATTACTTCCATTTCCAAAGAATCCGCCAAACTGATTACAGACTTCAGAATGATTCGGTTTCTCTCACTGTCTCTGATTTCCTGTAAGAAGCTCATATCGATTTTCAGCACATCTGCTTTAATATCTTTCAGGAAGCTCAGTGTTGAATTATCTTTTCCGAAATCATCAATTTCCACAAGAAAACCCTTCTGACGAAGTTCAGACACAATGTCTTCATAGTTGTCCGGTTCCCCAAGAAACGCAGTTTCCGTGATTTCCAGTCTGAGCATACGGCTATCCACACCATATTTGTCAACGAGTTCTGTTAACACTTTGAGAACATCAATGCTGTAAAAGTCTTTTGCGGAAACATTGACGGAAATTGTCAAATTCTGCTTTGCCGTTCCTTTCCACAAGCTCAGCTGCTTCACCGCAAGTTCCCATATATACATATCAAGCTTATGTATTAAGCCTGCGGTTTCAAGCGTTTCAATAAAATCTCCGGGCATTATCATTGAACCGTCCGGTCTGTACCATCTTGCTAAAGCTTCTGCGCCGATTACGGCTTTATCTTTTCTGACTAATGGCTGCAGATACATTTTGAACTGACCGCTGCTTAGTGCTTCTTCAAAACTGCCGAGCACCGTTTGCTCCAAAACTGTTTTCTGAAGAATGGTATCGTCAAAATATGCCACAATACTCGTTAAATCGTCACGAATCGTTCGGAGTGCTGAATTCGCTCGTCCGCACATAACGGATACGGGAATTGATGGGTCGTCTATCTCATAAACACCGAAGTGGATATTGAATTTATAAATTCCGCTGTTATAGATTTGTGCCAATGTTTGAGCAATGGAGGTTAGACGTTCTTTATCATATGCAATCCGCGGAATAAGCATAGCAAATTGGTCAGAGCCAAGCCTTCCGCACAACCCTCTCGAAGACTCCGATACTTCCCTGAGCATTGATGCTGTTTTTGCAAGAACCTCATTGCCCTTCTGTTCTCCAAACAAGGTGTTGACCAATCTGAAGTTCATAATATTTGAGGTTATCATAACCCATGATTTTCCCTTGCTGTCTTTAATCATTCCACGGGCAAGTTCATAGAATGCATCTGAATTGAGGACATTGGTTAAGCTGTCATGATGAGCAAGATAATGGGCAGCTCTGGTGCCGACATTTTCTGCTTCTCTGTTATTTATCGCAGCATCGCCCTCTTTTTCGACATTAACTAATTCCACAACGGCATCGTATACGCTGCCATTTGAGAGCTTCAGTTTTATGGGATTTGACTGAACGAAATAATACTTGTCTTTGAAATGTTCCGCCTTTTCCTGATGGCATCCTGTTCTGCAAGCCAATGCACTTGAACAGTTAATGCACTTTTGCTCGGAATTCCAAATTCCGTAGCAGTTTTCATTCATATTGATTTTGCCATCATCTTGAAGTTCAATAATACGGCATTCAATCGGGTCTACAACACGAGCAAGGGCATATTTTTCAGACATTTCCTGCAGATATTTTTTTAAGTTCTCAACCGTATATTCGGTAGACATATTCTGCGGGTTCAGCATTCCATGTCCGCTTGAAAAAGCGTGTTTTTTCTCCCTCTTTGATTCATACATTTTTTCATCTGCCGTGGAAATCAAAGTTCTCAGCGTATCTGAATCTTTTAAAAGTGCGCGGACAAATCCAATGGAAAAATCAGCCCTGGCAGTACCGTTTATTTTGGGCTTGTTTTGCTTTAATGCTTCAAGCTTCTCATTAAACTCCGAACTCGAAATATCCGGTATAATAACAAGGATTTCATCGCCTCCATAGCGATAGCAGTGTTCTTTACCGAAGATGTCCGAAAGCAATTTGCTGATTTCCTGAAGGATACGGTCTCCTTCATCATGACCACGAGTATCATTTATCAGTTTGAAGTCGTTCAAATCCAACATCATCACAGTGACTTCATGCCCTTGATATGAATCATAATCGCGTCTTATTGCTAAGCGATTTCCAATTCCGGTAAGCGCATCAATATATGCCATATCATTCAGATTTTTGATATAGATATTCAAATTCATTATGAGATTTTTAAAGGATGCAGTAAGAACGCCTACTTCATCTTTTTTGTCATAATCCAACTCGGTATCATAGTAACCCTCTTTTATCTGTTCTGCTGCCATTGTCAGCTTCCGGAGAGGTTTTGTAATTCTGCCTGTGAAGGTCATAATGAGAACGATAAGAATGACAAGAAGCACAGCAAACACAATCGCAATCTCTATAACCAATTTATACCATACGCCATTGATTTCCTGAACAGGAACTGTGACATTAAGTCGCATTCCGTTGCTTAATGGAAGCCATACCGCCTGTTTTTTAATGCCGTCATACGAATAACTTATATATTTATCGTTGCTTAAAAGCCCACTCGGAACCTTGGGCTGTGTTTCCATTGTTGTTACATCCATCTGCGGATGATAGATAATCTTTCCCTTATCGTCATTAAGAAAGGCGTATCCGTTGTCATAAAGTGTGATGTGATTTACGACTTGTGCCATTGTGGAATAATCAATTTCAATGCCGATAACGCCGATAAATTGCTCGTCAAAATATACCGGAACATTGTAGGATATTACGCGGGCATCTAAATTCTCGGTAATATAAGGTGGCAACCAGACACCTTTTCCGCTTGTCTTTGGTACGGTAAACCAGACAAGTGACGAGGTGTCATTGGTGTTGTAATCGGAAATATCTGTTACTTCGTGCTCCTGAAAGCCATTGTCTTTCGTATTAACATACCAGAAACCTTTAACGTTCCGAGAAACTTCCGGGTCGATTCGGTAATAGTACGTCAAAACACCATTCGTGTTATATGCAAGTTTCTGAAAGACATCGCTAACCCTTTCCATATGGGACTGAAGATTTTTATCGTCAATCCCATCCAAATCAGATTCAACATAAGCCGAAACCGTTTTTACCGAGTTTTCGACATTCCGGAAATAGGAGTCCAAGTCTTTTTGCCCTGTTTCACATAACAAGAGCAATGTTTGTTTCGCATCACGATTTCCAATATCCCGTATTGCCGTCACACCAAAAGCCGCTGCGATTGCCATGGCAATAATCACAACACAGAGCGTCATAGCAGTTATCTTGGTTTTAATTGAATGCATAACTGTCCTCTTTTCACAACTATATATAGATATTCTTATTATACCGGAACGATGCAGGGTATATAGTCGGTTTTATCACACGCCTGGCATCATAATATATATAGTATTATAGCACAATCCCTGTGTTTTACAAGATAAAATCTGCACCATCTGTGGCTTCCCGTATTATATCCAATGTAAAAAACTTGTCAATATTATAGGGAAGATTCATAGAAAAAAGTAATTGAAAAATGCAGCCCTCAAAACATCAATAGCACATCGCCTTTCCAAATAGCACATCTCCCTCCCCGATAAGAATACGACCCACTTGCCAAATCAGAGATTTGGAGTGGATGCCCCGTAACCTTGGCGTTCGGGCGCAAAACGCCCTCGGCTAATGCACATTTGCAATAAATCAATAAGAACCTGTCTGTAAGCAGACAGAACCTTGGCGTTCGCTCCGCTCGGCTAATGCACATTTTTGTTTTGTATCATTTATGTTGTGAGCAGACACGATAGTACACCTTTTTTAATACAAGAAAGGTGTACTTATTTTTTTGCCGAAATTCCCTGTAACACTGGGGTTTTTTGCATTTTAAGGGTTTTGCAGCGGCGTTTTGAGTGCGGCAGAAAACTTGTTTTTTTCACACCATTTTGTATAATGGCATCAAAGGAATTATTGGGAATGAAGAAAAGAATGAACCACTTTTCAGTTACTGATAAAACAGAGCTTTTTATATAATTGAATCACCAACTACACAAATTCCTGCGTTTTTGTTTATTTTTCAAAAAACTCGGGAAAAAGACAACAGTTTTTTGAGGGGGGTCATGTGGGGGTGGGGGTATCATAATCATGAAAACATGTTTTTGATATCAGCGGGCCGGGGCTTCGTGTTAAAAAAAGCGTATTCAAACTGTGAGGGAATACTGTCGTATTGCAAGGCATTTTAACGCAGTATTAGTGAAAAAAAGGTGATATAAACCTGTTTGGATTCGGCTCCCGTCGGGCTAGCCGAAAAGTATTGAAATAACACAAAACCTCCAAGTATAATGAGATGACTTAACATCGCATTACAAAGATTGGAGGTTTAAATTATGAAAAAAGATATTAAGAATGAAATCAAGAGCACATCACATTCAAAGTACAGATGTCAGTACCACATGACGCATGCGCAACAATTATAAGATTTTGGTGTTTAGTTTTTATTTTTAAATTTTTAATTCTGAATCTAAAATCTTAATTATTAATTTCATTAGTAACATTTTTAATAGTGCTCGTGTGTGCCGGCGAGCACTTTTTTGCGGCAAAAGAGATTTTTTGAGCCTTTTGTTTTGAATTCGGCAACATTTTCAGTTTGCTCGAAAGTGTGAAAATGTGACTGAAATTAATCAAAACCGTTCAATACAACAGTGATATTTATTGAAAATTGCTAAATATTATTCCAAAAACTGACCAAAATTAATGATTATTTTTAGCACTGTTGACTATTTTTGAGCGAAAATGTATAATTGAGTTAGCTAAGAAATTTGATTTTTAAAGGTGGCATAGAATTGTTAACGCAAGAGAGAAGAGATAAAATCCTTGAAATCATTTCCGAGAAAGGTTCAGTTGCCGTGGGCGAGCTTACTTCGGTGCTTGAAGCGAGCGAGGCAACAATCAGGCGTGATTTATTGGCGCTTGCAAACCTCGGAAAAATCAACAAGGTTCATGGCGGAGCAACACTTCCCGAACATGAATTTTTGAACAAGGAAGATAACATCAATGTTAAGGTTCGAAAAAATCTTGAAAAAAAGAGGGCGATAGCTTCTTATGCGGCGAGCCTTATCAATGATGATGACTATGTTTTCCTTGACGCCGGCTCAACAACATTTTTGATGACGGAATACATATTTAATACCAAGGCGGTTTTTGTCACGAACGGAATAGCTCACGCTCAGGTGTTGGCGCAAAAGGGTTGTCGGGTGTTCATTTTGGGGGGTGAACTCAAAGACACGACAGAGGCAATTATCGGAATCGTGGCAGCGCAAAATCTTCAAAAATACAATTTTTCAAAAGCTTTCATCGGCACAAATGGAATCACCGAGAAGCAAGGCTTCACAACAACGGACACTGATGAGGCTATGATAAAAGCCATAGCCGGCGAACACTCCTTTGTGTCATATGTGCTTGCCGATTCGAGTAAGTTCGGCATTGTCAGCGCAGTATCATTTAAACCGCTGGAAAGCTCCGCGATCATTTGTGACAAATGCGATAGCGAAGAAATAAAGAAAAAAACAATAGTAAAAGAGGTGTTGTAAGTATGGTATACACTATCACTTTGAATCCTGCTCTTGATTATGTGATGAAGGTCGGCAGCCTTAGATTCGATGATATTAATCGCTCGAAAGCAGAGCAGATTTATTACGGCGGCAAGGGAATCAATGTTTCGGTTGTTTTGTCAAGGCTTGGCACCGAAAACAAAGCTCTCGGCTTTGTTGCGGGCTTCACCGGTGAAGAGCTTGAAAGAATGCTCAAAGAGGATAATATAGAGTGCGATTTCAACCACCTCCAAAACGGGCTGACAAGAGTTAATGTTAAAATTAAAGCAGACACCGAGCTTGATATCAATGCGAACGGTCCCGATGTCAGCGAAGCGGAAATTGAGGAGCTTCTCACAAAGCTTGACGACATTAAAGAGGGCGATGTGCTTGTGCTTGCAGGCGCAGTTCCGAAAAATCTCCCGAGTGATGTTTATGAAAAGATTTTGCAAAGGCTTTCGGGCAAGGGAGTGAAGTTTGTGGTTGATGCAACGGGCGAGCTGCTCCTAAAGGTATTAAAATATAAACCTTTTCTTGTTAAACCCAATCATCACGAGCTCGGTGATTTGTTCTCGGTTACAACAAAAACAGATGAAGAAATAGAGATATACGCAAAGAAGCTTCAACAGATGGGTGCTTCAAACGTTCTCGTTTCAAGAGGCGGAGACGGTGCAATGCTTATTGATGAGTTTGGCGCTGTCAAAAAAATCGGTAATGCTAAGGGCACGCTAATCAACAGCGTCGGCTGCGGTGACAGTATGGTTGCGGGCTTCGTTGCGGGCTTTCTTCAAAAGGGTGATTATGAGCATGCCTTAAGGCTCGGTGCCGCTTGCGGAAATGCAACCGCTTTTTCCGAAGGCTTGGCCGAGAAGAAAGACATAGACAGGATTTATCAAATTCTTTAATAATCAGCTTTGCTGATTTTTATAAATGCAATTTTCTCTAAATATATTTAATGTAGGAGGTAAGTATGAGAATAATTGACTTACTCAAAAAAGATGCGATTGAGCTTAACACCTCAGCTGCATCAAAGAGTGAAGCTATTGAAAAAATGGTTTCACTGCACCTGAAGGCAGGCAATCTTAACGATGCCGAAGCTTATACCAAGGCAATTCTTGCAAGAGAAGAGCAGGGCTCAACAGCTATCGGTGAGGGCATTGCAGTGCCTCACGCAAAGAGCGAAAGTGTTAAAACGCCGGGACTTGCTGCAATCACTGTTCCCGCAGGCGTTGATTACGGCGCACCGGACGGCAAGGCTTCCGACATTCTCTTTATGATTGCGGCGCCTCTTGACGGTGACCTTCATCTTGAAATTTTGTCAAGACTTATGGTTATGCTTATGGACGCTGATTTCTGCGCAAAGCTTCGCGCGGCAAAAACTCCCGAAGAGTACATCGAAATCATCGACAAGGCGGAGGCTGAAAAGTATCCCGAAGAACCTCCCGTAGAGGAAAAGAAGGAAGCGGGATACAGAATATTGGCTGTTACCGCTTGCCCGACAGGTATTGCTCATACCTATATGGCTGCCGAGGCTCTTCAGCAGGCAGGCGAGAAAATGGGCATCACAATCAAGGTTGAAACAGACGGCTCGGGCGGAGCTAAGAATGTTTTGACAAAGAAAGAAATTGAAGAGTGTGACGGCATCATCTGTGCAGTTGACAGAAATGTTGAAATGGCTCGTTTTAATGGCAAGCCCGTTCTCAAAACTTCCGTAACAAACGGCATCAACAAGCCCGAAGAACTCATTCAAAAGGTTCTTGACGGCAAGGCTCCCGTTTATCATTCCGATTCTGCTGATACTTCGGCAGATGAGGGCGATGAGAAGGAAGGCTTCGGCAGAAAGGTTTACAAGCACCTTATGAACGGTGTTTCTCACATGCTTCCCTTTGTTGTAGGCGGCGGTGTGCTTATTGCTATCGGCTTCCTTATTGACACCTTTGCCGGCAATGCGGGCACAGATTCATTCGGCTTCACAAACCCCGTAGCTTCCGTAATCTTCTGGATTGGTAAAGCGGCATTTGCATTTATGCTTCCGATTCTTGCAGGTTACATTTCAATGTCTATTGCAGACCGTCCCGGCTTGCTTCCCGGTATTGTCGGCGGTTATCTTGCAACAACAGGCGCGACGCTGGCTTCACCGACAGGTGATGACACGGCTGTTTCCGGTTTCCTCGGCGCACTGCTTGCAGGTTTCGTTGCAGGTTTGCTCGTTAATCTTATCAAAAAAGCTTTCGGTTGGCTTCCGAAGTCGATGGACGGCATCAAGCCCGTATTCATTTTCCCACTTTTCGGTACACTCCTTATCGGCGTGTTTATGCTTGCAATCAACCCTGTTGTAGGTTTGCTCAATTCAGGACTTTCAAACTTCCTTACAAACCTTGGCGACTCAAGTAAGCTCCTTCTTTCAATCGTACTTGCGGCAATGATGGCTATTGACATGGGCGGCCCCTTCAACAAGGCGGCTTACGTGTTCGGCACAGCGGCTATTGCCGACGGCAACACCTGGATTATGGCTGCGGTTATGATTGGCGGTATGGTTCCTCCGATTGCAATCGCTCTTTCAACAACAATCTTTAAGAACAAATGGACGGCGGAAGAGAGAAAGAACGGTCCCGTTAACTACCTTATGGGCCTTTGCTTCATCACTGAAGGTGCTATTCCTTACGCAGCTTCAGACCCAATCAGAGTCATTCCTTCCTGTATAATAGGCTCAGGTGTCGCAGGTGCTGTTTGCGCACTCTTCGGTTGTGCTTGCCCGGCTCCTCACGGCGGCGTATTTACCTTTGCGGTTGTAACAAATCCTTTCGGATACATTGTTGCACTCATTGCCGGAAGCGTCGCAGGCGCATTGGTTCTCTCACTTCTCAAAAAGAACAAGAATAAAGAAGTTAAAGCAAAATAATTATTGAAATATTCCGAGCGGGCTTACCCGCCCGCTCGGACTGATAAAAGAGGTTAATTATGGTTTCTAAAGATTTTACTATCAAAAACAAAATGGGACTTCATATGCGTCCCGCTCAGGTATTTGTTACCGAAATGAATAAGTTTTCTTCGACTGTAAACATCAAGTTTGCAGGCAAGGATATCAACGGCAAGGGCATTATGGGAATTATGGCTGCCTGTATTAAGTGCGGTGCCGAAATCACAGTTGAGTGTGACGGCGCTGACGAACAGGCTATGCTTGACGCTGCAAGCGCGCTTATCGAGAGCGGTTTCGGTGAGGAATAATAAGGAGACGCTTATGTTAAAAGGTATAGGTGCTTCACAGGGCTTCGGAATCGGCAAGGCGATTATTATTGAGGATGTGAAGCTTGACTATTCTGCTGTCAAATACAGTGATGCCGAGAGCGAAAAAGCGAGGCTTACAAAAGCTGTTGAGGATTTTATTAGCGAAACAAAACATATGGCTGAGGAGCTTAAGCTTTCAGCCGGTGTGAAAGAGGCTGAAATCCTTGAAGGGCATATCACAATGCTCGGCGACCCGTTTATGCTCTCTCAAATGAATGATAACATTGACGCCGGAAATGTCGCTGAGGCTGCAGCTGACACCGTTTTGCAGATGTTCTATGATATGTTTGCTTCCACCGAGGATGAACTAATGCGCCAGAGAGCGTCCGATATCAAAGACATCAGGGACACTTTGCTCAGAATTTTGCTCGGGCTCAAAAGTGTTGATATTTCATCCGTTCCGAAGGGGTCGATTCTTATTGCGAAAGACTTCACTCCGTCAATGACAAGCCAAATTAAAAAAGAAAATGTTTCGGCTATCATCACCGAGATTGGCGGCGTTACTTCTCACAGTGCTATTCTTGCAAGAGCTATGGGCATTCCCGCGGCTCTTTCGGTTCTCAATTCCACCGAGATTATCAGCGACGGTGACCTTCTTATCGTTGATGGCTTTAAGGGTGAGGTAATCACAGAGCCGACAGGCGATCAGATTAAGGAATACACCTTAAAGCAGGAGGCATATCTAAAAGAAAAAGAGAGCCTTAATGTTTACTTTAATAAGCCGACAATCACAAAGTCCGGCTTGGTTAAGAAGGTTTATGGAAATATCGGCAAGGCTGAGGATGCTCAAAACGTTGTTCAAAACGGCGGCGAGGGCATAGGGCTTTTCAGAACAGAGTTTTTGTTTATGGACAGGGACCGAGCACCGACAGAGCAAGAGCAGTTTGAAGCCTATTCGACCGTTGCAAAGACGATGGATGAAAAGGAAGTAATTATCAGAACTCTCGATATCGGCGGAGATAAAAACATCCCTTATCTTGACATCGAAAAAGAGGAAAACCCATTCTTAGGGCACAGAGCAATCAGGTATTGCCTTGATAACAAAGAGCTTTATAAAACTCAGCTCAGGGCAATATTGAGAGCTGCTGTTTTCGGTGACATCAAGATTATGATTCCTTTAGTCACTACTGTTGACGAGATTAAAAAGGCGAAAGCGCTAATCAAGGAATGTGCAGACGAGCTTGAAAATGAGGGCTTAAGCTACAAGCTTGTTCCCGTCGGCGTTATGATTGAAACGCCTTCGGCGGCAATCATTTCCGACTTGCTTGCAAAAGAGGCGGCGTTTTTCTCAATCGGCACAAACGACCTCACGGGCTATACCATGGCGGTTGACAGAGGCAATGCAAAGGTTTCGGCTCTCTATGACTGCTTCCAACCCTCGGTTTTAAGAGCGATTGAAATGACAATTAAAAACGCTAAGAAAGAGGGAATACCGGTCGGTATGTGCGGCGAAGCTGCGGCAAACACCGAGCTTATTCCAAAACTGATTGAATGGGGACTTGATGAATTCTCGGTCACTCCGTCCTCAATCCTTCAAACAAGAAAAACCATTTGCGAAAATGAATAACAAAAAAGGGATTTGCGGTGCAAATCCCTTTCAGACTGTCGAAAAAGTGGCTGAAAGCACACGGTTATATAGATTTGAATGCTTTGTTGTTGTTGTTTAACGATTCATCAACAATTATAACCGCAGGAAGAATAACTACAAATATTGATAGAAAATCGCCGTTTTTTACTGATATAACGGCGATTTTGTGTTTTTGCCAATCGGCACTTGGAGTATCGACGCCTAATGATGTTTTTTTCTGAAGTTATAGCGAAAAAGATGTCAATTTTCAGCAAACATTCTTTATGACATGCACCCCTTCGAGAGGGGCTTATTTTATATTATTGACAATAATATTATAACTGCACATTGACAAATCCTCACTTTTTTATATAATTGATTTATAGATTTGGAAAGGTCTTGACAGCAAAATCCCCATGCGTGACACTTTTAGCACAGCACAGCACAGCACAGCACA
>JAFWGH010000127.1 GCA_017512465.1 Clostridia bacterium | reverse complement strand
CAAAAATAGACAGCCGCACGTGAGCGGCTGCCTGAAATAATAATGCGATGTTAAGTTTTCGGCAGCCCCTTTTAGGGGCTTAGCCTGTAGGCGGCCCTTATAGGGCCTGTGCAAACCACTAGTTTACTAGTGGTTATGATTGCGCAAAAATGCGGTGTTTACAGCAAATAACACGCGGCAAGCAACAAAAAATCTTTACAAAATGAAAGAATTTTTAAATCTTTTGTAAACCGGATTAAGTTGAAAATAATACTATATTATTCTATAATGGATTTATATTGGGAAAGAAGGTGAAAAAATGAAGCGGGTATTAGCGATTCTTTTATGTGTGCTTACACTGGTCGGCACATTGGCTTTTGGTGCGGCGGCAGATGATTTTTCCGCAACGCTGGCACAGTTCCCCGATTCCTATAAAGCATCCTTAACCGCGTTGCACAAAGCGCACCCGAATTGGGTGTTTAAGCGTGTGAGTGTCGGCAAAAACTTTTCGGTGTGCTTAAATGCGGAGCACAACTGCAAAGCGCAAGAGTGCACGGTGCTGGTTGATTCCGCCAAGGACCCCAAAGCGTGCCAAGCCGATTGCCCGAATGCAAAATATCACCTGATTTCCGATGGTACCCGCTGTGCCTCATATGACTATGTTGCCGAGTGCATGGACCCGACCAACTTTTTAAGAGAAAGCCTCATTTTTCAGTTTGAGTATTTAAATGCCAAGAGCTACTATACGAAAGACAAGCTTGAAAAGGTGCTGGATGCTGCTTATTCCTTTATGCATCAAAAGACCTGCAAGCTCAGCGGTAAGACCTATTATTATTCCCAAATCATTTTAGATGCATGTAAGACATATAATGTCGATGCGCTCTTTATCATATCCCGCATCACCAACGAAGTCGGTGCGCTCTATCCGGTCAAGCTCGCAAGAGGCTATGAATATAAGGGCAAAACCGTATATAATTTCTTCAGCATCGGCGCCTATCCCACAACGGATGCAAGCGGCAAAGTGATTACCGCGCCCGAAAACGGCGCCAAGACCGCCTATAATAACGGCTGGACAAATCCAAAGGCGGCACTTGAGGGCGGCATTAAGTTTATTGCCGAGAAGTATATCAAGGCGGGACAGTATACCAACTATTTCCAAAAATATCAGGTCAATCCGAACAGTAAATATGATCTCTTTACCCACCAGTATATGCAGGGAGTAGAGGCAATCATTGATGAGTCCGGGTATACCTATGAGCATTATAATAACATCGGCGTAATGGGGGAAAAGCATGTATTCTATCTTCCGGTCTATGAAAACCTGTCTAAGGTCGATTATGAAGCGCAGGATGTAAGATTTCGCAACGCAGCCGACAGTACCGGTTATGCCTATGTCAATTCACTCGTTTCCTCCGAGTTGTCGTTGCGCAGCGGCGCCGGCAGCTCCTACACCAAAATTGCCGGTATCAAAAGAGGCGTTTTGCTCTCTCTCATCGGCAAATCCGGCGCGTGGTATAAGGTTAAGGCTTTGAACGGTGCACAAAAGGGCAAAAGCGGCTATGTGAAGGCGGCTTATGTCAATCCCGCGCCGAGGATTACCGTGACGGAAGATAATAATATAACACTCAAACCGAAACTGCGCGTTTCCACATGTACCTATGCGCTTGCCTATGAATCGGTAAAAGCGGCGGTGAGTATCAATAAAAGCGGTGTGGCACACGGCAATCAAAAAGGTACATCCGTGTATCAGGCAAAAACGAGTGCCGGCAATATCGGGTATGTGGAAATCGCGTGCACAGGTGCTATCCCCGCGCCCGCTTTCAGCCTGAGCGGCGGCAACCGCAGTGTAAAGGTGAGTTGGAAAGCCGTTTCCGGAGCCGCTTATTACAGAGTTTATACCTATAATACAAGCACAAAGAAATATGCAAGAATTGCGCAGACCACCGGTTTGTCATATACACATAAAAGCCTTAAGGATGCGGCAAAGTATACCTACCTTGTGCGCGCCTTTGATGCCGATGGCGGCAGCAAATACACCACTGCCTCTAATAAGAGTGTGTATACCCTGCCTCAAAAACCTGTATTTAAAGCGAGTGCGTTAACAGGCATGCTCACACTGAGCTGGAGCAAGGCGGCAGGAGCCGAAAAATACGGCATTTGGCGATATGATGCCAAAACGAACAGCTATACAAAGCTTGCAAATACAACGCACTTAAGCTATGATGTGAAAGGTTTAAAGGGCAATACAAAGTATACCTTCTTAGTGCGCTCATACAATGCAAAAAGCGGCTGGAGTGCCTTTACAAGAGCCGACAACAAGAGCATTTATACCGCACCTGCGGCACCGACTGTCACGGCAAAGGGCGGGGAAAAAGCCATTCGCCTGACATGGAATAAAATTGCAAACGCAGCATTCTATCGCGTGTATGTCTATAATCCTACTACCAAGAAGTACACCCGCATTGCGCAAACCACGGCGCTAACGTATAAAATCACCGCGCTTGCCAAGGGCACGCAGTATACCTATTTGGTCAGGGCGTTTCGGGATAATGCCAGCGGCAGCAGTTACGGCGTGAAGAATCATGTAAGTGCGCTTACCATACCCGCAAAGCCCGCCGTAAAGGCAGAAGTGAACGGAACAAGTGTGCGCCTTAGCTGGAGCAAGGTAAAAAGCGCACAGCGCTATGGCATTTGGAGCTATAATGTGCGCACCGGAGCATACAAAAAGCTTGCCAATACCACGCTGTTACAGCATGAAATCCATGGCTTAACAGCGGGACGGGAGTATATATATTTGGTGCGAGCATATAACGCTACCGGCTGGAACAAGTTCACGGTAAAGGACAATATAAAAGTAAAAATTTAAGTAAAACATAAAAGAAAAAAGTGCGCATGTTTAGGTGAGTCCCCGTAACGAAGTTTGGTTTTTGCGTTGTATTTTCATCCGCCTAAGTGATAAAATTTCCCTTGAATACGGCAAGTATGCAAGAAAAATTTTCTCCCTTATTCGAATAAAACTACTTAGCAAAAACTGCT
>JAFWGH010000126.1 GCA_017512465.1 Clostridia bacterium | reverse complement strand
TTTGGCTATTCCGTCTTTTAGCACTAATTCACATGCTTTAACCTTAAATTCTTTGTTGTACCTTCTTGCCATTTTTAACACCTCTTTCTTTCATTATATCATTCACTGTTCGAGGTGTCCAATTTTATGGTACAACTTTCCTCCCACATCTTTTCTCTCTTCTCTTTTCTCTCTTCTCTTCGAGGTCGTAAGAGCCTCGACAAATCCTTATTTTTGCTGCTAAAGCAAAAAAGCTGTTTGACGGATCAAACAACTTTTTTTAACAATATTTGGCGGATTGCCTCTAAGCGGAGCAGCTTTTTTTCTTTGGAATCTCTTGCCCAATCTTTATACACAACGCTTTCGCTTTGCGCGCTGCAATCAGCTTGACAAAGGCGCAACAGCAGCAAAAAATCCGCATCTCCGGGATAATAAATCCGCTCTTGATACGCGCGGTTAATAACCCTCTTTACCGCCGCATTAACCTTGCGCTCATTGATTTCCCTGCGCCCCTCAAAGCGCTGCATCTCTTCGGGAAAATAAAAGCCGATAAACATATCATGGTTTTCCACAAAAAACAGGATGCGCTCCTTTTCGAGAGGCCCGAAACCGATGCGCTCCAGCAGCGGCGCGGTGATGAGCGCCGATTGCGCTGCGTGCTGCGGGTACACGGTTCTATCCACTGCAAGCGCCGCCACACTCGGTTTGCCGATATCATGAAACAGCGCTGCCGTACGCAGCACTTCAAAATCTGTTTGCGCGATGCCTTGCGGCTTTACGGCGCACACAACTTTTAAAGTATGTGTTAACAAATCATAGCAGTGATGCGGGTTGTTTTGTGCATAGCCTTTCATGGCGGCAAAGGCTGTGCCGAACAGCTCGTGCAGCTGCGCGGCAGTGTAATTGCCCAATGCCTCAACCGCTGTATCATCACGCAAGAGAGTCAACAGTTGCTGCTTTTGTATCATGAGTCTCCCTTATTCGCTGTCTTTTTGAGCGGCTTGCTTCTGTGCTTGTGCTTCCGGCACTTCTTCGGTTTCTTTTGTATCTTCAACTTCTTTTACTTCTTCAGCTTCTTTTGCAGTTTCTGCCTCTTGTGCCTGCTCTCCCTCTACGGGTTTTTTGTTGCGGTAAATCACATACTTTTGGAAGGGGAAGGTCCACACAAACGGAATGAGCATTGCCACCGTCGGAATTAACAAACTGCTCACAAAGCCGCTTGCCCAAAAGCCGCCCTGTGCCTGCGCCCAGTTGGTCGCAAAGGTGCCGAACCACGCTGTAAATGCTGTGGTGACAACCACCATCAGCGCAAATAAAATGGTGGATACGAGCACATTGGAATTGGATTTAAAGGTAACCTTACGATTCATGATGTAAGAGGCGGCATAGCTTAAAAAGGATGCCAGTAAATAAGAAATTGCCAAGCCCAAATTTTCATCATAACCTAAAAATTTAAGAATAGAGCTGTGAACTTCCACATCTTTTAAAGGCTCCACAAGGGTTGCCTGCCCTATCCAAAAAACGATATAGTACAAAATTGTGGTACTGAAAGCGGTAAATACAAATTTAATAAATTCCCACAATTTCGGGTATTTTTCGGGAAATGCTTTAAAAAATTTTTTCATAAGCGCAAACTCCTTTTTTTGTATACCGTTATTATAAACGCAGTGGATAAAAAAGTCAATGGATAGCCCGACGGGAGCCGAACTCAAACAGGTTTATATCGCCTTTTTTTCACTAATACTGTGTTAAAATGCCTTGCAATATACCTAATTGACATTCTCATGCACATATTATACAATCAAAGCGGGAAAACTGTCCCGGAAAGGAAAAATCATGAACCGCTTTTTGGAAACTGTGTATTCTATATGCTTCTTTTTGTTTTTTCGCCTCTCTTCGTGGCTGTGTTCCCTGCCGATGTGGATTACCTTGATTTTACACTTTACCATCGGTCTTTCATGGTGGTGGTTTATTGCAACGCTCATCGCGTGGCTGCTTGCCGGACTCATTCGCTATGCGCTCATCCGCTTCGGCAGATGGGGCGCCGCCGAAACGCGCAAACAGCCGCCGCGCAAAAACCGCAATCCCTACTCGGCAAAAAACGAAGATATCTTTCATGAAAAATAGAACAATCGGCAGTAAAGGCATTTGCCTTTACTGCCGATTATATTGTTGTATCTCTTTAGACTATTTCATGACAGCCTTCACCAAATTATTCGTGGTGTACTTGCTGCCCAAATCCGCCTTGTTATAAGCTCTGACAAGATAATAGCTTGTGCCCTTAGGCTGCTCGCTCAGCTTGATATCAGTAAGTGCGGTGGCGGATATGACAGTGGTGTATTTTTTGGTTTTTGTATTGTATTTATACACTTTGTAATAATTGGTACCGGCACATTTTGCCCATTTTAATGTCACGGTTTTACCGGAAACGGAAGCCTTAACGGCAGGTGCCTTGCACAGCGTATAGGTTTCGATATTATCATAATCCGCATTGAAGGAACTTCTAACTTCCTTACCCGCTTTATTGGTGAAGCAGGCGCGCACGGCATAGACATACCGGGTGCCCGGTTTTCTGCCGGTTTTCGTAAAGGAGCATTTGGTGGTTTTGGCAAGCAGTTCATACTTTCCGGTGCTCAGATTTAAACCCCACACACGGTAAAACTGTGCGCCTGCTACCTTATTCCATTCCAACACTACCTTATCCGTGCCCACTCTCGCTTTAACCGAGGGTTTACCCAGTACAACGCTGTATGAAATGGTGTGCTCTCCGGCATATTTGCCTTTAAAGCTGAGGGTTAATTTGTAGCTTCCCACCTTGTGGTCATCCGGATAGGAAACCGTATAATCCACGTCCTTTATGAGCGCGGGCCCTTCCTCATCATTTTCGCCGCGCGCATAGACATACGCATTGGGATTGTGGATTTTTCCATTATATACCAAGCCTCTCGTTGCGCTTGTTTCATCAATTTCATAATATGCAATGTGCGGGATTGCCTGCAGCGCGGTGGTGGCGCCGCAAATGGTACATTCTTGACACATCAAGCCGTCCTTTGCGGTGGTAGCGGGTTCAAGCACAACATCCGCATAATCATGCTCCGGACATTCGGCAGGTGCAAAAACCTTGCCTAAGCGCATTTGGCGGTTGCCGATAAATATGCCGGTATTCTCGGTAAGAGCAAAATCAAACTGCGTGAGCACCGTGTCGGAAAAAACATAGTCCTCTTCCGCTTCCACATACACCCAAACCTCGTAGGTATGCCCGTAAATGAATTTGTCTTCGGGTAGCATGCGCTCCCATCCGTCTGTAATATCAATCCACAAAACGCCGTTAACAATATCATCGGGGTCATCCTCTTCCGCCCAAGGGTGAAACGCACCGCTGTACGCATACTCATACACCGGATAAGCATCTGCTTTCGGCTCAATAATGCTCATGATATTCACTTGATCCACCGTTTCTGCCGCCGCAGCACTCATCGGTAAGAGCGAAAAGAGCATAAGCACACACAGCACAAGAGCGAACACTCTGTATTTCATATTTATATCTCCTTTAAGATGTGGTAAATACCTGTGCCGAGCTTATTATAATGCACTTTACGCGATTCGTCAATATCACAAGTGTTCGCCATACGGTGTTTTGCGCTGCCGGAGGGTACCTCTTGACTTTTTTTGCCGGTGCGTGTAAAATATTAATGCCAAAAGGGCGTAGTCAATAGAAAACGGGAGCTGGAGAAACCGGCTGAGAGTGCGGCTGATACTGCCGCAGACCGACACCTGATCAAGATAATGCTTGCGTAGGATTTAATATTTTTAACCCGATTGCCAAGTGTTTTCTGTTGGCAATTTTTATTATTTAAAGGAGTATACCCATGAATCGTTCACAAAAAATTCGTTCCTTAGCAGAAGGCGGGCTGCTGCTCGCATTGGCAGTCATTTTGAGTATCGTTACCATTTTCAAAATGCCTTTCGGCGGTGCCGTGACCTTGTTTTCGATGCTGCCCATCGCCATTTATGCCTACCGCTACCGCTTACCGCAGGCACTCATTGTCTCCGTGCTGTTCGGTATCATTCAGCTTGTTATCGGTTTAGAGAATTTTTCCTATGTCCACGGCATCGGCAGTTATATTATGGTCGCCGTATTTGACTATATTTTAGCCTTCGGTGTTCTCGGCTTTTCGGGCATGTTTAAAAAAGCGAAAAAGACAACGGCGATTATCTGCGCCGGGGTGCTCATACTCGTTACAGTAATTGTCTTTACACTCTCTTTGCTCTCCTCGGGTGATACGGATATGATTGCGGAATTAAAGAGCAGATGGTGGCTCGTGGCTGCTGAAGCCGGTATCACCATTCTCTTAACGGTACTCGCTCTCGTATTCCAAAAGAAAGCTACCGCGGCTTCCATCACGATTGCAAGCGGTATCGCCGTGACCGGTGTGCTGCGCTTTGTTTGCCACTTTATTTCCGGTGTCACGGTATGGAGCGAATATGCGGCAGATAAAACGGCAGTGATGTATTCACTTTATTACAACCTTTCGTACCTGCTGCCCGAAATCATTTTAAGCATTATGATGGCGGCAATCCTTTCAAACCTGCTCAATTTCGATGCAGAGACCATGGATGTCATCTGGAAGGATGATTCAAAGGTTAAAAAGCTGTGGGATGATGACGAAGAATAAGAAAAGAAGAACCCGACCAACTAACCAAATCAAAGATTTGGAGTTGGTACCCGGAACCTTGGCGTTCGCTTCGCTCGGTTAATGCGAATGGTGGCGGGGCTTTGCCTCGCATTTTAAATTGCAACGCTGTGCGTTGCAACCTTTAATTCCGAACTCCGCATTCCGCATTAATCAGCGGCTCTGCCGCGTTTTCAGTTTTCAGTGGTAATAAGCCTATTAGCCAATTAGCGAAAGGTGGCGAAACTGCGTTTCGCAATAATTTAGAATTTAGCATTTTTAATTTAGAATTTAACGCTTTGCAGCTTGCTTTTGCCGAGCACCTCACGGATTTCACCGCTTTGGTAATCAAAGGCATTAATGCAAAACATCAATTCCAGTTCTTTAATGTCCTTAAAATCTTCCTCAAAGCGCATCACATTCACCGTGCGCATACCCGGCAAAACATCCGCCGCATACAAAGCGGTTGCCTTTTTTTGATTCACCTTAACCTTTTGGGCAGAGATATCAAGCGCATTTTCAGAGCCGTTTTCCACATACACAAGCACACTTTTTTTGCTCTCATCCGCCGGGTCAAAGCCTTTAATAATAATCTTAACGGCATCCTTTTCATACGCGACACTGCCCTTATCGTCATAGACCTGCTCGACATCGTCATCCACTGCCAAGCACACCGCTTGTGCATAATCAATCTCTTCAAAGGTTTCGGGATTTTCCAGCACCGCACGCAGGCTGATATCGCAGATTTTTTCAATACCGCACCGTCTCAAAGCGCTCTTTTCAAACACCATTTGCGCCTTCGTGCTCTTTCCTGCCGCCACCAAAACACTCACGGGTGAATCCTCTTGCTCACTTTGCAGGGTATAATCCGCCATATAGCCGTTTACCACACACTCGGAAAAGGAGATTAAAACATCCGTATCACCGCTGTTTTCAAGCTCTAAATCCATCGCGGGATTGTCTTGCTCCGCCATGCCTTTCGCGGTGATTTTTACACCGTTATTATCATAAATAAGCGCGTTTTTAATCGGGACTTTCCCATCCTCTCGCGCGGTATCTTGCTTGCCGCAAGCGGCAAAAGAGAATAGCATTGCCGCTATAAGCAGGCTCGCGAGTATTTTTTTCATGGTTTCTCTGCCTTTCTTTAACTGTTTATTTTTAATGGTTGTGCGCATCGGCAACAACAGCGCCGCGGTTATTCAAACTTTGTTTTTTTGCACCGTTTTCGACAGCCGTGTTTCCCCTCTTAAAATTTAACTCTATTTTACCATAATCTCTCGCTAAAGTAAATTGAAAAGTGCGCCGCGGCACTCCGCCGGTGCATGCTGCTTTGTTCAATATCCATAATATAACTTTTAAAATTTTATCATTTTTTCGCCTTTTATTTCTGCGCGGGGCGTGCTATGATGTTTATAGATATTTTGTTTTAAAGGAGGGAACTTATATTTTATGGAAGTTTTTGATGTTGTTGTAGTCGGTGCGGGTAACGGCGGTCTGATTGCCGGTGCCTCGGTTGCCAAAGAAGGCTACAAAACCTTAGTGCTTGAAAAGCACAATTTGCCCGGCGGCTGTGCCACGAGCTTTGTGCGCGGCAGGTTTGAATTTGAAGCCGCTTTGCATGAGCTGTGCGAGGATTCAACCGGTGAAGAATCCGACAGCGCGCGCAAAATACTCGATCGGCTCGACGTGGATATTCCCTTCTTTTATGAGAAGCAGTTATTCCGCGCCATCGCCAAGGGAGAAGGCGGCTATGATGTGCGCCTGCGCCCGGGTTATGATGATTTTCTCGATGATATGGAAGCTGCGGTTCCCGGCTGCCGCGAGAGCGTTAAGAAAATGTTTGATTTAATGCCCGTGCTCGATGAAGCACAGGTATATATGGACCAACCTGTTTTCAATCCCGCAAAGCTGATGACGGAATACGGCGATTTTGTCACCACCGCCTCACACTCGATGGAGGATGTGATGAACGCCTGCGGCATTCCTGAAAAGGCGCAGAGCATTTTAAGCACCTATTGGGGCTACCTCGGTGTGCCGATGGATGATATGAACGCCCTGCACTACATGAGTATGGTCTCGGCGTTTATTAAAACCCCGCCCTCAATGCCCTATTTGCGCTCACATGAAATATCGCTCGCACTGGTCAAATCCATTCAAGCCTACGGCGGCGAAGTGCGCTTTAACAGTGAAGTAACCAGATTTATTTACAGCGAAAAAGGCGCGGTAATCGGTGTTGCGGTCGGCGAGAATGAAATCTATGCCAAAAAAGTTATTTCCAACATCATTCCCAATAATGTGTGGAATCGCTCCGAAAAAAGCGCCGTACCGAAAAGCGCGGTGAAGCTTGCCAATGCGCGCAAGCTCGGCATGACCTTTGTGACCGTGTATTTAGGACTCGATGCTTCCAAGGAAGAGCTCGGCATTGAGGATTACAGTATCTTTATTTCCTCGAGTACCAATTCCCGCCGCCAGTTTAACGAGCGCTTGGACTACGGCATGTATGTGGTTAACTGCTTAAATGTTGCCATTCCCGAAGCGAGCGAGCCGGGCACAAGCATGCTCTTCTTCACCATGCCGATTATGCCCGGTGATTTCCCGGAGAACTTAAAACCCGAAGAATATAAACGCTATAAGAATGATTTCGCCGAAAAGTATATTACCGATTATGAAAAGACCTTGGGCGTTTCCATTCGCGAGCATATAGAAGAAATCGTGGTAGCCACGCCCGCCACCTTTGCGCGCTACCTCGCCACGCCGGACGGCTGTATTTACGGCTACGCCAATGAGGAGTGGGATAATATCGTGGCAAGAACCGTATTTAAAGACCTTGAAAACAAGGTTCCCAACCTCTACTTCTGCGGCGGTCATACCATTCGCGGCGGCGGATATCCCTCCGCGTATATCACCGGCGCCATGACCGGCGAAGCGGTTGTCAAAGCACTTAAAGGAGGTAAGTAAGATGGAGCAGAAAAACACATTAAGCAAAAGCGCCATGGTGCGCATGGTCAAAGACCGCGTGATGGCAGTCAGAAATGCTTCTGCCGCACCGGTAAAAGATTTGTATACTTACCCCGCCAACAAATTGGCACAGCAGATGCACCCGCACGTACAGTGTTTAAAGATTAAAGAGATTATCACACACAGCGATGATTTTAAGAGCTTTATCTTTGCACCCGATACCGCAAAAGGTACCGCGCGCATTGCGTGGTTCAGCGCCGGCCAGTATTTGGTCATTGCCGTGACTATAGACGGTAAAACCTACAATCGCCCCTATTCGATTGCCTCTGCCCCGCGCGCGACACTGCGCGGTGAAATCGAAATTGCCGTGAAGCGTGTAGACGGCGGCATTGTTTCCGCCTATGTACTTGATAATTGGAAAGTGGGCGACAGCGTGCCGGCTTCCGGTCCGCTCGGCGATTTCACCTATGAGCCGCTTCGTGATGCAAAGCACATTATCGGCATTGCCGGCGGCAGCGGTATTACCCCCTTCCGTTCCTTGGCAAAGGCAATTTGCGATGGTGATGAGGACTGCTCGCTGACTCTGCTTTACGGCTCACGCACACTCGCAGATGCAGTCTTTAATGATGAATTTAAGCAAATGGCAAAAGAGAATGAGAAAATCAAACTTGTCAATGTGCTTAGCGATGAGAAAAAGAGAGGCTGTGAAAGCGGCTTTATTGATGCAAAGCTCATCACGAAGTATGCGCCGAAGGACGAAGCGTATTCCATCTTCTTGTGCGGCCCGCAGGCAATGTATGATTTTGCGGATAAGGAAATTGCCAAGCTGAATATTAAGCGCAAATATGTGCGCCATGAGCTCTTTGGCGAGTATTTCCACCCCGAGAAAAATGCGGATTACAGCGGCGATATTAAAGCCACCTACAAGCTGACCGTACGCATTGCCGGCAAAGAGAGAACGATAGACTGCGCAGCCGACACATCGCTGCTCAGAGCCATGGAAGCCGCCGGCATCAACGCCCCGAGCGATTGCCGCTCCGGCCGCTGCGGCTGGTGTCACTCACAGCTTATTTCCGGTGAAGTGTATATCCCCGAGAGTGTGGACGGCAGACGTGCTGCCGATAAAGAATTCGGCTACATTCACCCCTGCTGCTCCTTCCCGCTCAGCGACATTGTACTCGATGTACCGCCGCTGCCCTATTAAAAAATACAGAAGTTGAGGGTTTTCCCTCAACTTCTTATTTTTTAGTGAATAATGAATAATGAATAGTGAATAGTTGAGGGCGGGACACTGTTTAGTCAGCGCATAGGTAAGTCTTTAGTGTCAGCGCATAGGTAAGTCCTGTTGAAAGTCAAAACAGTAAATAGTAGTTGTAAAGATATAGTAGAAGCGGAGCGGAGAGTGCCCCGCGGGGCACTCTC
>JAFWGH010000125.1 GCA_017512465.1 Clostridia bacterium | reverse complement strand
TTGCCTTAGTCAAAATCACGCAGACCAAAACTGCGAAGCATCTCTCGCTTAGAAATTTTTGAGGTAATTTCTTCGCATTTGATGCTGCTTGGCTAACGCCAAGCAAAGAAAAAGTGGAGGAATTAGCCAAAAAGTGCAAGCAAGAGACTATTGCTGTTTGGCTCTTTTCAGCCATACCGCTTTATATCGCCCCTTGATGAGGGGAGATGTCACGAAGTGACAGAGGGGTAGACTTGTAACGAACACAACTTTGGTGGTTTTGCTAAACATCCCGCCAAATCCTTATTTGCCGAGCTGCCCCAGCAGCTCCACCAAATATTCAAATGTTCTTTTGGCGGAAGAAATGCTCAGCTTTTCCCTTGCCGTGTGCACATCATACATCTGCGGTCCGAGAGAAATACATTCCAAATCTTCCTTTTTGGCGGCAAGCACACCGCATTCCAGCCCGGCGTGGGTGGATTCCGTTTTGGGCGCATAGCCGTACATCCTGCGGAACACGCTCACTGCCGTATCGCGCAAAGCGCTGTGTTTTTGATACTCCCAAGCGGGATATATGCCGCTCAGCTCCATATTTCCGCCGCCCGCGCGGGCAATATTTTGCAAAGTCTGCTCGAGTGCTTCCCGCTCGGCGCGCACATTTGAGCGCAGTGAAAAAGCAAAAGAGACAGCCGCCTCCGCTTGCTCGATGATGCCCAAATTCAGAGAAGTCTGCACGGCAGATGTATCGACCTCGCTCATTTTGATAATGCCCTGCGGCATGGCGGCAAGTGCGGTGATAATGCGTGCGCTTGCAGCTGCTTCCATCACCTGCACAGTGCCAAAGCCCGCATACTTTCCGGTGATTTGTATCTGCGGCTCTATGCTTAAAACAGCAATTTTTGCTTCTTTTAAAATATCCTCTATAGCGATTTCTTCCGCACAAGCCACGCACATATGCGCCGAGCGGGCAATCGCATTGATTTTTTCTCCGCCTTCCATACGCACAAGCCGCGGCGCCTCTATGCGTTGCAGGATATCCCCCAAGAGCTTATTGGCGTTTAAGCCGCCTTTGTCAATCTCCATGCCGGAATGGCCGCCCCGCAAGCCGGAAATCTCAATCTCATAAAGATGCGCCTGTGCCTCCATGCTTGTGAACGGCAATGTCACCACAGCTGTTGAGCCGCCGGCACAGGAAACGGTCAGCACACCTTCATTTTCACTGTCAATATTGATCAGGTATTTCCCCGCCATATCACTCATGTCCAAGGCGCTCGCGCCAATCATGCCGATTTCCTCATCGGCGGTAAAAATACATTCCAGCGCCGGCAGCGGTAAATCGCTTTCCAAGAGCGCCAGCATCATGGCAACGCCGATACCGTCATCCGCGCCGAGGCTGGTGCCGGCGGCAAAGAGATAATCCCCCTCCTGCCGCAAGCGCAACGGCTCATGTAAAAAATCAAATGTGCAACCGTCCGCACAGGCGCACACCATATCGGTATGCCCCTGCAAAATCACGGCAGGCGCCTGCGCATAAGCCGCCGCAGGCGGTTTAAAAATCACCACATTGTCCGCGCTGTCGGTACGATAACGAAGCCCCTTTGCAGCGGCAAAGGAGCACAGATAGTCGCGGATTCCCGCGCGATTTGTACTGCCCCTGGGAATGGCGGTCAATGCTTTAAAATAGCTTAAAACGGTTTCAAAATTTGCTGTCATTGTTTTTCTCGCATCCTTTTTATTTGCTCATGCTCTTTTTTGAGCTCCTCAATAAGCGCATCACAGCGCCAGGTTAAATTGGTCGGTGTGAGCATCGCTTTATAGGGAATGTAAACACCCTGCGCTTTGAGCATATCCAAAAACTGCTCCATGGCGGGGCGTGGTAAGCCGGCCATAATAAGCATAGGCTCTTTAAAGGGCGATAAGCACACCTCGTTTGTGCGTGGCAGCACTCCCAACAGCGCGCCCACACTCTGCCGATACTCCGCTTGCGGCACGACTTTAACAACCGCATCTGCCTGTGCGGCTGCCGCCTCTACCGCCGCCGCCTGTGCCGCGGGAATATTAAAGCTTAAAATGGTTGGATTCATAGTTCTACCTTAGGTTCGCTTACGCGAACAATTTTGTAAAGTGTGGAGTGTGGAGAGTGGAGAGTGGAGAGTGGAGTTGTGGGCGAGGCACTCGCGCTCGTTCCGCTCCGCTCTATTTGGTTCGCTGTCGCGAACAATTTTGAATGTTGAATCTTGAATTTTGAATTAAGGTTGTGCCGCAAAGCGGCACATTATAATTGCAAGGCAAAGCCTTGCCGCCACCATTCTTCTCTCTTCTCTTTTCTCTCTTCTCTGCGAACGCAGTGAGCTTTAGAGCGAACGACAAATAGGGCTCCCGAAAAGTATTGCGTAGCAAACTTTTTGGGAAGAGGACAAGCAAACGAAGCAATATTAAAGGATTTGCTTGCAAATTCTTTCTATTGCGCAGTTTGGTTGGACGAGGGTACGGGTGTCCCGTCCTCAACTCCACACTCCACTCTCCACACTCCAAACTATCAAAAGTTCCTCATTCCTCATTGCGCGCAAAGCGCGCACTACTTTCCCGTAGACCCAAAGCCGCCGTCACTGCGCACGGTTTCGGAAAGGGAGTCCTTTTCTTCAAAAAGTGCGGTGACATAGGGTGTAATGACCAGCTGCGCAATGCGCTCGCCGTTTTCAATAATTTTCACTTCACTGCCGTGGTTATGCATGGCAACCATGATTTCACCGCGATAATCGCAATCAATCACACCCACTTTATTGGCGGGTGCCAAATCCTGCTTGCACGCAAGCCCGCTGCGGGCAAAAACAAGCCCCACCAGTCCCTGCGGCAGCTCCATGGCAATGCCTGTGTGTAAAAAAGCAGTGGTGTGCGGTGCAAGCTGCACCGGTTCATCCGTGAGCGCATACAAATCCGCTCCGGCGGCATATTCCGAGCCGTAAGTCGGCAGGATTGCGCGCGCATCTGTTTTTTTAATAAAAACTTTCGTTTGCATGTGACAAAATCCCCCTGTCATATTTGCTATTATTTTAACATAATATATTGCAAAAAGCAAAAATAAATGCTATAATACTTGAAATATGGTTATGAATATTTCTCATTTCCGGCGATTATACAGGGAGTATGGATTAGGCTATGTTTTTCAGAAAAACACTTGAAGACAATTTAACACATACCGAGCAAATCGAAGATTTTATTCATGCCTTTGAAATAATGTGCCGTGAGCGCAGCGGTTTATTTGATGATATGCTGTTATTTGAAAGCGGCAATTTTTCGGATGCGGGGAAAAAAGAGTTTTATTTCACCCTTGCAAGGCAGTATAAAGACAGCGCCTTTTTAGATGATTTCACCGTGCTGCGGCTCGATATTATCTTCCCCGAGCAGCCTATCAGCCTCAAGACTCGGCGCATTTTCAAAAACAAACTGTCCTCCGACCGGTGCGGCGGCTCTTTCAGCCGTTTTTTTGCAAAGGTAACGGACAGCGCGCTCGTTAAATACATTCACGAAAACAATCTGCAATATCTGCGCTATGAAATACACGAAGAAGATTTAGATTAAGAGGCTGCGCCGAGTGCGCAGCCTTTTTTAGCGGTTAGCATATTAAAACTGAAAACGCGGCGAAGCCGCTGAATAATGCGGAATGCGGAACTTTTGATAGTTTGGAGTGTGGAGAGTGGAGTGTGGAGTTGTGGGCGACACATTCGCACTTGTTCCGCTTCGCTCAAAAAAATCGAGTTCGCTTTTGCGAACTCGCCAACTGAAAACTGAAAACCCGGCGAAGCCGCTAATCGATATGTGCTTTGCACTCGATATATTGCTAAAGCAATTCGATATATTTTGCAATGCAAAATGCGATATATTCGCTAAAGCGAATAAGAAAGGTAGCAAAAGGGCAAAAAGACTTAAACCCGAATAGCCTCTCGTTTGCTCTTTTTGGCTAATTTATCCGATTTTTCATTGCTTGGCGTTAGCCA
>JAFWGH010000124.1 GCA_017512465.1 Clostridia bacterium | reverse complement strand
TGCCGACTGCTGAGCGATAGCGCGCCAAATCCTTATTTGCTATTGACATATTTTGCAAAAAATGTTTAAATATGTATACTCGTGTACTATAAACACCTTTATTTATAAATATAGTTATTGGAGTGTAAAAAGTGAAGAATGTTTTAAGTCGATATTTCCGAATATCCAAGGAACCGGTTTGGTTAGTGGTTACCTTTATCGGATTTGAACTCTTTTGTTTATTTACCCTTTGTTATTCGATATATCTGAAGAATTTTGAATTTGTTTGTTTGAGCTTAACAAGCGCTTTCTTTGTCTTTTTCCCGTGGTGTGTGCAGCGCTGGCTGCATTTGGAATTTACACCCGGCATGAAGGTGATGATTTTTATTTTGGCAGTCACCGCCGCATGTGCGGGGCATGTGTATAAGTTTTATCATTACATACCGATGTATGATAAAATCCTGCACTGCTATTTCGGGTTTATCTTTGCGCCGTTCGGCTTCATTATCCCGCTCATGGCGGACAGGAGCAGTGACAAGAAAACCCACACGGCAATGTGTGTTTTAATGGCGTTCACCTCGGTTGTTACGATTTCCGTGATATGGGAATTGATTGAATTTGGTGTAGATACCATCTTCCACATGGATTTACAAAGAGACACGGTTTTACATAGAATGACTTCCTATGATTTATATGGTGAAAGCAGCGGTAAAATGTACTATTTGGAGGATATTACCAAAACCGTTATCCATACGGCAGACGGTACGGTTGTGGAATACCAAGGCGGTTATTTGGATGTCGGTTTGTATGATTCCATGCTCGATTTGCTTGTTGCCGTAATCGGCTCCGGTTTGTTCAGTTTGTTATACTTAATCAAAAACGGAAAGGTGGTCGGCTTTATGGTGCCAAAGCTCTTACCGTGGGATAAAAAAGAGTTTGAAAAGCACAAAGAAGAAAATAGCGGAAGAAAGAAAAAAGAGTGATAAAAAACAGCGGTAAAGTAAAAATGCTTTACCGCTGTTTTTATTTTTACAACTGCGTGTCAGCGGCACAAAACACAATGTATTGCATTGTGGCGAAAATCTGTTATAATATATAGTATATTACTAATTTTTAGGGAATCGTGATGGAAGATATTTTTGTATCGGCAAAAAGCGGGAACCGCGCTTCAATAAAAGGCTTGTATGCAAGCTCCGTGGAGAGTGCCTATGCGGCAGTCAGCGCAGCAGTCGGTGAGAGCGAGGAAGCGGCTGAAATTGTACAGCAGGCGTATGTTGCCGCGCTCGGCAGCGCACAAAGCTATGAAGAGTTTTTCCTTTTGTTGCACAAAAGGGCTTCTTCCGCGTGTGCACTTGCATTAAATAAAAATGTAAGCCTTGCGCCGATTGAGGCAACACACAGTGCCTTTGATGCCACCGAGCAGATGGAGATTCCCGAGGCGTTAAAGCACTTTGATGAACCGCTGGCAAATGTTATCACGGATGCCGCGATGCAAAAAAAGCCGCCCAAAAAGCTTTTCGATTTCAAAAAGAAGAAAAAGGGCGAGAAAAAAGACGAGCTGCAAAAATTTGAAGAGCTTGTTAAAAAGCGGGAATTTTCCGGCTTTGATTCCTACACGCCGCCGGAGCCGCCGCCGGAGCCGAGCAAGCCGCAAAAGTTAGCCGAAAAGCTGCAGGCGGAAGAGATTGTTTTAAGCGATGAGCAGGTTGAATTTCGCAAAAAAGAGAGCTTAAAAAATCGGCGCACAAGTATTATTGCGTTTGTACTTTCGACAATTATTTTGGCGGGTGCGGTGAGTACATACTTTATTACCAAGCATATTTTCACCAAAAAGGTTGAGCGTACACCTTCCTCCCAAGAGCTGCTCGAAGAATATGGGCTCGATAAAACCTATACCGATGAGCAGTTGAATGAAGCATATTATGATTATCTCAATGAGGTCATGCTCAAGCAATACGGCTTGGCAAGCACCGAAAAAGTGGTCGCCTACAGTGAAAACGGCAATGTGGGCAGTGAACGCCTCAATGGTATTATCAGTTATTATATAGAGGATATTGACGGCGACAAACAAAAAGATTTGAATGTGATTGTCTCGCAAGTATCCTATGACAAAGACAATATGTATACCTATGCCTTTAAGCTGTTTATCTATGCGTTTAAAGGCGGCAAGGTGGTGCCGCTCAAGGAGGATTATCCGCTCATTACCTACCAGGCATATAATAAGGGTTTAGATTATCGCCTGGATAATTTTAAGATGTATGTGAAGCGCATCAAAAAAGACGGCAATCGGTATATCTATGCGGAGGCAGCGAGTGAGGATGTAAAAATCTGCTCCTTCCACTATTTTGAAAATTTTGATATGTATGAGGCAGAGCGCTTTGTATACTTTGCGTGGAATGAACACAACGCCATTTTCATGCAGCGCCATGTAGACGGTACTTATGAGCCGGTGTGCTTAATGGTGCAGGATGAATATGTGAGCAGTACCGACGGGCTGTTGGAAGAGTACCAAAAAACACTCGGTGAATACGGCTATCGTTTATCGGGTGAGAGCGTGAGTTGCACAAGCAGCAGTGCTTTCAAGACCTATTTTAATAAAGCATTTGCGCGCATCGGCTTAAAGTTGAAATCATGGAATATGAGCTTTTTTGCCGCCGATAAAGAAGGGTATATATGCCTGCTGGAAGCCGAAGTGCACAAAGGCGATATGCTCTCGCACAAAAATGTGGCGGGGCTGAGCGATTATACCGATTTGTCAGACTATTTGGAAACACCGCCTGCAGAGCGGGAGGAAGCAGCACCGGAAGAGGAAGAAAGCGGTGAAGAGGAGAAAACAACGGCGCATGCCGAGTGATGTTTTGTATCATTTTTTAGTCAGGTGAGCGAAGCGAACAAAACCACAGCAATGGGTTCTATGTTCAATTTAACCTTTTAACATCTCCCCTTGATGAGGGGAGATGGGTGCAAAGCACCCGGAGGGGTAGATATAAAGAAGAAATGTAGTTTCGCCACGGTAACTCCAAACTTCACACTTAAAATAGAAAAAACCACCGGCTCGAGTGAACCGGCGGTTTTCTATTTTTTACAATACTTATTTATACCAACACACGAATGGTGGAAGCGATACGGAAATCGGCAATGGCGGCAAGCTTTTCATCCAGCTCGCTCTCGCATGCGCATGGCGTAATAAATGCGACCTCGTTGAGCGGTGCGCCCTGTAAGCTTAAAAAGCTGACATCGCCCATCGCGGCTTTCACGGCGTTGATATCGCCCTCGCCGCGCACAAAGTATGCGCTTTTACAGCATTTGTGATTTTCCACAAACGCTGCATCTCTTGCGCCCCAACCGAAGTTTTTGCGCTTTTCGGTGTGCATCGCGCAATCTATCATATCCGCCACACAGGCACTCGCAGTCGGGAGCGAACCGGCACCTCTGCCGTAGAAAAAGACTTCATCCACCATATCGCCTACCACGACAATGCCGTTAAAAACATCGCTGACCGTGGCAATTTGGTTTCCCTTCGGGACAAAGAAGGGGCTGACAATGGCATCAATCTTGCCGCCGGCGAGCTTGCTGCAGTAGCCGAGTAATTTGATTTCATAGCCGTTTGCCTTCGCATAGGATACATCGCGAATATTAATGTCTTGAATGCCCTGTGTTTGCACCTGCTCGGGGTCAATATGCGTGCCGAAGCTGATGGAAGCCAAAATACAGGTTTTGCGGCATACATCCGCGCCGGCGATATCTGCCGTGGGGTCTTTTTCGGCATAACCGAGTTCCTGTGCGAGCCGCAGTGCCTCATCAAACGGCATGTCCTCATTATACATTTTGGTTAAAATGAAGTTGGTGGTGCCGTTTAAAATACCATAAAAGCGCTCAATGTGATTTGCCGCAAGGCATTGCCACAGCGGGCGCAAAATCGGCACACCGCCGCCGACACTCGCTTCAAATAAATAATTCACATTATGTGCCTTGGCGGTTTGCAGCAGCTCATATCCGTAAGTTGCCACCAGCTCTTTATTAGAGGTGACCACATGCTTGCCCGCCTCTAACAGGCGCTTGGTAAAATCATACGCCGGCTTGGTGCCGCCCATCGCTTCACACACGAGCGTGACTTCTTCATCGCACACGATATCCTCAAAATTCTTGGTGAGCTTATCCTCTAAAGCGTCGCCCGGGAAATCGCGCAAATCCAGCACATGCTTTATTTCAATTTTATCGCCTAACTTTTGTTCAATAATATCGGCGTTGTTGATTAAAATCTCTCCGACACCGGAGCCGACCACGCCGTAACCCATAATTGCAGCTTTCATAGTTCCCCCTAAAGCTTAAAATATATGATTATTAATAATAATAGCATTATCGGAAAAAATATGCAAGTCAAACGTAAAATCTTTCCATGAAATATGTTGAATTATAGCGCAATTGGTGTATAATAATAAATAAGAATCTGAATTAATAAAGTCTGTTTTAGAAAGGACACACGATGGACACTGCGAAAAACGAAAAAAGAAAAAGCTTTTTGCTCAACATACTTTTCTTTGCCGTTGTGGCGGCAATATTGTATGTTGCGCTTGTTAAAGCGCTTCCTTTGGTGATGCCGTTTTTTATTGCGTTTCTCATTGCAATGCTGCTGAACAAACCCGCTTTTAAAATTCACAAAAAATTCCCGAAAATCAAAAAAAGCACTGCCGGCAGAATCCTATTCTTAATAGTGCTCATTGTGCTCATTGTCATTATTGCTTTTGCCGGTATGAGCATCGTCTCTTATATAAAAAGCTTTGCCAAATGGCTCGGCGCTAATCTCCAGCATATCCCCGGGTATTTATTGGGATTAAAAAATAAGGTGCTGGATTCCACGGCATCCCTGCCCGAAAGTGTGCGCGGCGTGGTGGAAAATACCCTTAACAAATACGCTTCCACCGATGCGATTAAGTCGATTGATGTCAGTAAGATATTGACCGGTGCCGCCGGCGGTATCTGGTCCTTTGCAAAGAGTGTGCCGAGTGTGTTGGTATCTACCCTGATTGCGATTATCGCCACCTTCTTTATGTTCGGCTCCTATGATGATGCGATTCTCTTTATCAAGGCGCAGCTGCCCGAAAAGGGGAGAACCATTCTCAGCGATGTGAAGTCGGCATTTAGAGATACCATCGGTAAATATGCGCTCGCCTACGGCAAGATTATTTTAATCACCTTTGGTGAAATCTGTGTCTCGCTGTTAATTATGAAGCTGTTTAATATCTACACCGGCAGCTATATTCCGCTCATCGCCGCGGGCATTGCGATAGTGGATATTCTGCCCGTGCTCGGTACCGGTTCCATTGTGGCGCCGTGGAGTGTGATTTGCTTTGTGCAGGGTGACATCGCCTTGGGTATTTCTTTGCTGGTTATGTTGGGAATCATTACGGTCATTCGTCAGTATATCGAGCCGAAGATGGTCGGCAAGCAAATCGGCCTCAATCCCGTGTTAACCCTCATGGGCATGTATGTCGGCTTAAAGGTATTCGGTGCTATCGGTATGTTTGGCGTGCCCATTACCATTATTATCTTAAAAGCATTACAGGATACCGGCAAGATTCACATTTGGAATACGCCGCAAGAGGTCGGCTTGGCACCGCCTAAGGAGGAAAAGGAAGCAAAGCAGCTCAAGTTGCCGAAGATAAAATTCAAGAAAAAAGAAAAATAAATGTGTTAAAAAAACAGCAGTAAAGCATTTTTGCTTTACTGCTGTTTTACTATGTGTTTTTAGTTTGAACTTGTTGTCGGCAAATAAGGAATAATAGAATTTGCAAGATTGGAAATCGGCATGGTTTGCACCACAATCTCACCGGGACCGGTGACAACCGTGTTAAACAAGCCTTCGCCGCCAAACAGCACATTCTTTGCACCCTTAATGCTTTGGGTGTCGAGTGAGCAGGTAGAGCTCATCATCACAAGGTGACCGGTATCTAAAATAATTCTTTCACCGGGCGCTAAATTGTATTTCACGGCAGAACCGTCAATTTCAATAAAGAGTGTACCCTGACCGGAGAATTTTTGCATAATGAAACCTTCGCCGCCGAACACGCCTGTTTTGAGACTCTTTCTAAAATATGTTTCCATATTCACACCGGGAGTGGAGGCTAAGAAAGCGCTCTTTTGGCAGATATAGTCCACACCGGGTTGTACATTTAATGCTAAAATGTCGCCCATGAAAGAGGATGCAAAAGCAATGAATGCGCCGTTGAGCTCAGCGGTATAAACATTTTGGAACATCTTATCTTTCGAAAGCAGTCTGCCCAAAGCCTTACCGATACCGCCGTTGGTAGTCGTTTGCATGCTGATGCCATCGCTCATCCAGCTCATGCCGCCGCCTTCGGTAACCATTTGCTCACCTGCATTGAGGGTACAGATAACCGCGGGCATCGGACTTCCTTTGATTTCATAATTCATACTGATTGTCTCCTTTGCAAGAATTTTGGTGGTTTCATTATAGCATATGTAAAAAATAATTGCAAGATGAACTAACGCGCGTGGATGGCGATGACTGCCACACTGATATCATCCTCATGCTTACCGTGCGCACCCGCGTGCGCTCTTTGCGCAATGCGCTTTGCGAGCGAGCGCGCATCCTCATTTTCATCGCTTTGTGCCATCTCGGCAATCCATGTGCAGTTGCCTTGGGTGACACCGTCCGATACTAAGATAATGCGGTCGCCGTCACCGAGGGTGAGAGAGGAATGGGAAAAGTCGGCTTTGTCGAGAATACCCACCGGCATGCCGGATAATTCCACTTTGAGACTTTCTTTGTTTTTGATGACGAGTGAAAAGGAAGCGCCGGCTTTATAAAAATCCGTTTTACCCGTAAAGGTATCTACGAGAACCAAATCTAAGGTGGAAAAGCTCTCATCACTGTCCTTTACAATGAGTGCGGCGTTTACAATTTTGATTGCCGCACCCACGGAAAAGCCGGAGCAGATGAGTTTTTCCATAATCCCCGCGCTGAGCGAGGCGTTGAGGTGTGCGGCATAGCCGCTGCCCATGCCGTCCGCCAACACGGCAAGGGTTTTGCCGCTGTAATCCCTTCCGCTTTGTACGGCATCTCCGCAGTAGGGATTGTTATAAGCGTGAATTTGATAAGCCGCACATTCGCATCTTAGCAGTGCCTTTTCATAAAAGCTGATTTTATAGCAATCGTCTAACGCGTAGATATAAGCAGGTTCAAAGCTGCGCCGGCAAATGCTTTCCAAATCCTCCAAAAAGGCATCTTTTTCCAGCACCTCTTGCTTATAAGGAACCTTGATATGAACTTTAATGCGGAAATTTTTATCCGTCAGCACGTTTGCCGAGGTGTAGTTTACACCGCAGTATTCCAGTAAATCGAGCAGTGAATCTGTCATTTGCGCATCCATGATTTCCTTTTGCTCAATATCCTCCGACAGGTCAAAGAGCAGTTGGGAGAGCGCATCAAACTGCACACTCATGACATCGCGCATGCTTTGCGCATGCCGTGCGGCAAGCTTGCCCGCCATGTAGGCGGTGTGCTCCTTGGTGAAATTTTTAATCAATACCTTCGAGCGAATACACACCTCGCCGAATTGGTTAGGCAGCGCCTGCGGTGTTAAGTCGGCGCCTGCCGCAAGCATTTTTTCTATCTTTTTAAAAATAGAAACCGTGTAAGCCTTTTCCCTTTCCCAACAGTAGTATTTTAAACCGCACTTATCACATGTCGCCTGCATGGTATTTATGTAAACCGAGGTGATTTTCGGCGGCTCCTCGTCGTTACTCTTTTGGCGGGTATCATACACCTCGCGGCACACATCGCCCAACGCATCCGAAGCATAGCGCAGGCGCGATACGGTGTGGGTTTGTACCGAGGCGGAGGAAATGGAGTAGGTTTGCGCATGTAACAGGCGAAAGCGGTGAAAGGCTTTTTTGGGAATACAAAAGAAGATGAGAGCGGCGATGCCCGCTTCTGCAAAGGGGATAAAATCAACGCTTTCACCGATGCCGAATAAGAGCGGTACGGTGATACCGGCTTCAAGTGCTATGGCGCTCAACAGCTTGGAATGTGCCGCGCCCAAACCGGCAAATAGTCCGCCGATGGAAAGTCGGGCAAAAGCGAAGGTATCGCCGGTGCCGAAGCCGAATGCAATACCGCCGCCGATGCCGGCAAGCGCACCCGCACCCATTTTGCCATAGTAGGCGCTAATGAGAATACACAGGTAAGCCAAAATGTGCGCGGGATAAAACAAATAGATTTTGATGTAGCTTAAGCTCAGTATCAGGATAAAAACAGAGATGAGCAGGCAGGCGGTTTCACTTTCGCCGAAGGTATCCAGATTTTTCATGCGCTCGAGTTGTTGCACACTGCCCGCCCAAAAAACCGCAGCGGCAGCGGCAATAAAGCTCTCTGCCAAATAGGGAATGAGTGTGACTTGAACCTCATCGAGCAAAAGGCTGGTTACTATGCCGCTTGCAGCGGAGCAAACGAGTGCAATGATACCCGAAAACAGCGGACTTTTTTGTGTCTTTTTGGAAAAAATGCGCCGCAGAATAACCGCCAAAATGAGCGCGGCAAGATAGCGTGCCGGCACAATCTCATAGCCGGCGGTAACATAGCCTGCCGCGCCGCCGATGACGGCGGCGGGTAAGAACACTTCGGGCACCGCACACGCGAGCGCAAGCGCAAAGGGAGAGCAATAGGTGAGAATATTACTCCCGGCGCTCAAAAAAGCCAAAGCACCGAGAATAAAGCTGAATAGTACATACATCCCTTTTTTGGCGAAAATGATTTTAAAGATCGGCACGGTGGATTTTTCCTGCTGCCTTGTCGGCAAAGGGATAGCGGTGGTTTTCATGTCATACACTTCCTTCATTTTATAGTTAGTTGTATTGCCTATGTTAAAACAACAAATTGAAAAAATTTATCACATTATGGAAGCGGCAAAAAATCGCTTTTTACGCGCAATAATACGCACGCTTTTATGCGGGTTCCACGCGCCCGGTTCGTCAATATAGCAAATTCAAATCAAAATAATTGTGAATAATAACATTGAAAAAATATATACTGATATGGTAATATGAATAGGAATACAAACCTTTTTGTATATTTTAAGGAAAATTATGAATCGTGAAAGGATGATGCATCATGATAATTACTCCTCAAAGCACATTAAATGAAGTGATGGCAACACCGGTCGGCAACGATTTGGTGGCAATGGTTGCCTATCACGCAGGCATTCCCGATAAAGTTATTCACAATCCGCTCATCGGCAACATGCGTTTGAGCTCCATTCAAAAGCTGTTGGGCGACAAGCTGCCGATGGAAACAGTGGAGCACCTTTGCAAGTTGCTCGGCTATACCCCCGAAAAGGTTATTACCAAGGATGAGGTAGACCCGAAGTGGTGGAAAGAGTCCGTGATTTATCAAATCTATCCGCGCTCGTTTAAGGATTCTAACGGCGATGGTATCGGTGATTTGCAGGGTATTATCTCCAAGCTCGATTATCTCAAAGAGTTAGGCGTGGATGTGCTGTGGCTGAGCCCGATTTACGATTCACCCAATGATGATATGGGCTACGACATCCGCGATTATAAGAAAATCATGACAGAGTTCGGCACCATGGCAGACTTTGATGAAATGCTCGAAGGCATCCATGCAAGAGGTATGCGCTTAGTGATGGACCTTGTTGTCAACCACACCTCCGATGAGCACGAGTGGTTCCAAAAGGCACTTGCCGGCGATGAAAAGTATAAGAATTATTACATTTTCCGCAAGGGTAAAGGCGAAGGCGTACCGCCCAATAACTGGACTTCTCTGTTTTCCGGCTCCGCCTGGAATTACTATCCCGAGCTCGATGAGTGGGCACTGCACTTATTCTCCACCAAGCAAATGGATTTGAATTGGGAGAATCCCGAGGTGCGCGCCGAGGTCGCCGATATGGTCAGCTGGTGGCTCGCAAAGGGTGTGGACGGTTTCCGCATGGATGTTATCAATCTTATTTCCAAAACACCCGATTTGCCCGATGGCAACCCGCTCGTGGGAGAGGTTATCGGCTACGGCGGCGAGCACTATTTCTGGGGACCGCGTTTGCAGGAATATTTACACGAGCTCAATGAAAATGCCTTCAAGAAATTCCCCGATTCCTTCTGCGTGGGCGAAACCGGCGGCATCGGTGTGGAAATGGCAAAATATTTGGTGGATGACTCGCGCGAGGAAATCCGCGAAACCTTCTTATTTGACCAACTCGAAACACCGGGTAAAGAGCGCTGGAGTGATTATAAATATGATTTAAAATATTTAAAACAACTCTTTACCAAATATCAGTTAGAGCTGCACGGCTCCTCCTGGCCGACACTGGTGATTGAAAACCATGACAATCCGCGCATGGTCTCCAAAGTTAATCCGAATAAGAAATTCAGAAAACCGCTTTCCAAACTCATCGGCGCTATGCTCTTGACCGGCAGAGGCACACCGTATATCTTCCAGGGTGAAGAGCTTGGCATGATGAATTGCGATTTTAACGACATGAGTGAAATTCGCGATGTGGAATCCATCAATAAATTTGCACAGCTGCTCAAAAAGGGCAAGACACAAGAGGAAGCCTGGAACACCATTTTGGCAGGCAGCCGCGACAATTCGAGAACACCCATGTGCTGGGATGAGAGCGAGAATGCCGGCTTCACCACCGGTACACCGTGGATTCGTGTAAACGGCGATTTTGCCGAGTGTAATGTGGCAAAGGAAATTGCCGAAAAGGATAGTCCTTATCAATACTACAAGGCACTCATGGCACTGAGAAAGGACAATAAAGAAACCTTGGTTTACGGTGAGTTTATTCCGCTTAAAACCAATGATAAGACCTTCTGTTTATTCCGTGAGAGTGACAATGGCAAGTATTATATCGAAATGAATCTTACGGAAGAGAGAATCCAAAGACCCAGAGAAGCCGAGGGTGAAATCGCACTTTCGAACTATGTCGGTCCGGTTGAGTATCTCAGACCTTATGAAGTGAATATTTACAAAATCAGATAAAGACAAATGCGTAATGCCGCATCGGGGTGTCCCGATGCGGCGTTTTGATTAATGTCTTTAGACTGTTCCGCCGCGCGGAACAAACAACCACCCGCTATGCGGGTGTGCAACAAATGTTATACATAGTAAACGCTTTGAGGGTGGAGTGTGAAGAGTGGAGAGTGGAGTTGATGGCGGGGCACC
>JAFWGH010000123.1 GCA_017512465.1 Clostridia bacterium | reverse complement strand
ACCATGTCGCCATATCCGTTTTTGGTGACGAAAATAGGCTCGTTATGCTGATGACACATAGCAGATATTTCGCTTGTGTTTTTCAAATCTCTAATTGGTATAATCTGTGGCATCTCATCATCTCCTTTCGTGACTTAATTATACCATTATTATGTCACAAAAGCAATAAGAATTAACATATAACAAAATATTTGTGTATAATTATATAACTATGATATCTTTAAAACTGTTAAACAGAATTATATAAATAAACTACCGTTTTGAAAGAATGAAATAAAAGAATTCAGTTTATTAACAATGAATTATTAATAAAAGTATTCCAATAAAGTTACTTGATTAACCGCCGAGAGCCGTACTGATGAATAGTAGGTTTTTAGTCTGAATATATCTCACCAATATCTCAATCATTTTCGGCACTTTTCGGCAGATTTCCGTCTCACTAATGTCTCACTAATGAATTTGGCAGAGGTATAACAACCTGTCAAGTCACGGTAGTATTTGCTACGCAAATCTCTACCTTAAAGACTTGACAGAACGTTAATACAGGTTTAAAGAGATTTTAAACCTGTAATAAGGAACACCTCGGCTACCTCTGCCAAAGAGAAAAGACACCCAAACGGGTGTCTTTTCTCTTTGGCAGAGGTATAAGGATTCGAACCTTAAATGACGGAGTCAGAGTCCGGAGTGTTACCGTTACACTATACCTCTATGTTTTTTGCAAAAGATACTATACCACATCTGAACCAAATTATCAAGTGAAATTTATAAATTTTTTGTGTGTCGGCACTGTGTGCGGCAAAAAGCCGGCAAACTGCTTAAAATCCAAGCCGTGATGCTTCTTTGATTTTTACTCCGTATATAAGATAAAACACACTTTATACCTTTAAAAATATTGCTTTTGTGTGATACAAGGTTTATAATAAAAGAGATAGCTTGCGTGATGTAAAAATCGCAACAATTCACGCTAATAAGAAAGGAAGAAAACCATGATAAGCTTTAATGAAACCGATAAAACCTTTTATTTAGGCAATAATGAAATCAGTTACATAATGAAAATCATGCAAAACGGTCAGCTCGAGCATTTGTACTACGGCAAAAAAGTTGACGCACATGTAGATGTAGAGCATTTGCGCAGAGACCGCTCTTGTATCGGTGCGCCCGATACCTTTGAAAACAATTTGGATTTTTCACTCGATGTTTTGCGCCAGGAATACCCTGCTTACGGTGCCGGTGATTACAGAGAGCCTGCATACCAGTTTCGCATGGAAGACGGCAGCAGAATCACGGATTTTGTTTACAAAAGCCACCGCATTTATCAGGGCAAAGAGAAGCTGGCAGGGCTCCCCTGCACCTTTGGTGAGAAAGAGGATGTTTCCACCCTTGAAATCACTTTGGAAGATGCAAAAATCAGCTGCACGATGATATTAAAATATCATGTTTTTGAAAACCTTTCTGCCATTGCCAGAAGCGCCTGCTTTCAAAACAACGGCAAAGAAACACTTCATTTAGAAAGAGCCTTATCCCTGTCCATGGATTTGTTTGATGCCGACTATGAAATGCTCCAGCTTGATGGTGCTTGGGGCAGAGAAAGGCATCTGCACACCCGCCCGCTGCAATATGGTAAACAAAGTGTTTCCAGTGCGCGCGGCGCCAGCAGCGCTTTTCACAATCCCTTCTTTGCGCTCAAACAGCCGCACACCACCGAGAATGAAGGGGAAGCTTACGGGTTCTCCCTCATTTACAGCGGTAACTTTTTGGCATAAGCCGAGGTTGACCATTATGATGTAACCAGAGTATCGCTGGGTATCAATCCGTTTGAATTTGAGTGGACACTCAAAAAGGGCGAAAGCTTCCAAACACCGGAAGCCGTGATGGTTTACGGCGCGCAGGGCTTAAACAGCATGAGCCAAACCTTCCACAAGCTTTTCCGCAAGCATTTAATGAAGAGCGAGTGGAGCAAAAAAGTAAGACCGATTCTCATCAACAACTGGGAAGCAACCTATTTTGATTTCACGGAAGAAAAGATTATCAGCCTCGCCGCACAAGCAAAGGAATTGGGTATTGAGCTGTTTGTGCTTGATGACGGTTGGTTCGGTGCCAGAAATGATGACACCTCCTCCTTGGGTGATTGGGATGTCAACTTAAGCAAACTGCCAAACGGTTTGGATGCTTTAGCAACCAAAATCACGGATATGGGGCTCATGTTCGGCTTGTGGTTTGAGCCGGAAATGGTTAATGAAATCAGCAAGCTTTACAAAATGCACCCCGAGTGGGCAGTCTGTGTTCCCGACAGAAAGAGAACACTCGGCAGAAACCAAATGGTATTGGATTATTCCAACCCCGAGGTGGTGGAATACATCTATGGAAAAATGTCCAATATTTTAGATTGCGGAAAAATCTCTTATGTGAAATGGGATATGAACCGCTACATCACGGAGGCGTATTCGAGCGCCCTGCCGGCAGACAGGCAAAAAGAATTCTTCCACCGCTATATTTTGGGTGTGTATGCACTGTATGAGAAGTTGACAACACGCTTCCCGCACATCTTGTTTGAATCGTGCGCAAGCGGCGGTGGTCGCTTTGATGCGGGACTTCTCTATTACGCACCGCAGGGCTGGACAAGTGATGATACCGATGCTGTTGAGAGGCTTAAAATCCAATACGGCACCAGTATGGTATACCCGATTGCCTCTATGGGCTCTCATGTTTCTGCCGTACCGAATCACCAGGTATTAAGAACCACTTCACTCAAAACCCGCGCCGATACCGCATACTTCGGTACCTTCGGGTATGAACTGGATATCACAAGCATTCCCGATGAGGAAAAAGAGGAGATGAAAAAGCAAATCGCCTACTTTAAAAAGAACCGCGATGTGCTGCAATTCGGCTCCTTCTTCCGCTTACAAAATGATAATGACCAAAGAGTCGCCTGGATGTGCGTTTCCGAGGACCAAAAAAGAGTGGTGGCAGCCGCTTACAAAGTGCTCGCAAAACCCAACCCGAAGCTGAGAAAAATCAGGCTCAAAGGTTTAAATCCGCAGTGGAAATACCGCTGTGAAGAAACCGGGCAGACCTTCTATGGTGATGAGCTGATGAACTTCGGCTTGATTTGCGAAACCGAATTTACCGGCTACATGACAGCACCGGATTACCGGGGTGTTCACCACGCCGGCACGGACATTGGCGATTTCACCTCGCAAATCTACACACTCACAGCGATTGAAGAGTAAAAAATATTTTTAAAAAAAGCGGATTGATTTGCAAATCAATCCGCTTTTTAATTTGAATTATTCTTTGTAAAACATATTATTTTTGTAACATAAATGTTGCAATTTAGGGAACATTAACGTATAATAGATTTGTAAATGTTCCCTAAGGAGTATGTTATGGAAAACAATTTTGAAAAAATCCAGGAATTGCTTAGAGAAAAAGCTGACTTTCAAGCGAGATTAAAGCTAATTGCGTATGATGGAACACCGGAAATAAAAGAAGTCAGCGGCAAAAAATACCTGTATGTTAGAAAAAGGATAGGAAGCAAGGTGACATCAACCTATGTTGATGTCTACTCTGATGAGCTGTATCAACTTTTGCTTCGCAGCAATAAAGAGGCAAAGGAACTGCGCAAAGGTATCCGCAAAAGTGATAAACAACTCGCTGAACTTGGCTTTTCTTCAAGTGAACTACCCGAAAGAGTAATATTGAATCTGGATTTTGCACGAGCAAATATGAAAGCCAATATTTATTCACAAGCTGTATTAGAAGGTGTTGCAACCTCTTTCCCGCAGACTGAGGAAATCATTAACAACGGAAAGGTTAACGGTGTTACAGCATCCGATGTGCAAAAAATCCTTAACCTTAAACATGCTTGGGAGTTTATTCTGGACAATGATGTGATTCAGTGTAAGAGTAATTACCATATTCTTTGCCACATAGCAAAGCTTGTTAACGAAGGATTTTACGGTGAAGGCGGAAGAATCAGGGGCGTTCCCGTCACAATCGGAGGCACAAACTATATTCCACCGCTTCCTATTGAAACGGTTGTTATAGAAAATATTGACGAAATAATTAATCGTAACGAAAAACCAATTGATAACGCTATCGCATTATGCCTTTATACAATGAAAACGCAGATCTTCAACGATGGTAATAAACGTGCAGCTGTTATTTTTGCTAATCATTTTCTAATTTCAAAGGGTGAAGGCTTTATCGCCATCCCTGAAGATAATGTCCCTGAATTTAAACGATTACTGGTCTCTTATTATGAAGATAAAGATAAAACTAAAATAGCAGATTTTTTGAAAACAAATTGTTGGAAAACATTTTAGGAGGAAAACAAAGTGTCCGGTGACAAAATAATACAAATGCTGATTTTTGAAGGCAACCCCAACAAACTTATTATGTGTGAATTATCTAATAGTAATGTTCGCATTTATAAAGTATCCAGAAATGAACTGCGCGAGTTTGAAAAACGCGGCGATTCAAAAAATACGGGAGTTTATTTTTTATTCGGCAAAGATGATAACAATAACATAACCATTTATGTCGGTGAAGCAGAAAGTATTATACAAAGATTAAAACAACATCTTACAAACAAAAACTATTGGAACGAAGCTGTTGCGGTAATTAGTAATAATGATTTTCTAAATAAAGCGCATATTAAATATCTTGAAAATGAATTCCATTCGCTGGCAAGCGAAGCGGCACGCGCTGTTATTATGAACAAAAGTACACCAACGCGCTCTTCAATTTCGGAATATGATGAAACTGCACTTAAAGGCTTTATAAATGATACCAAACTTTTGGTGAATACATTAGGCTACAAGGTTTTTGACTTGGTTGAGGAAAATTCAGACAGCACTTTGCCATTATTCTACATTGAAGCAGCCAGAGGCGCTAAAGGTATTGGTAAAATTGTACCTGATGGATTTGCGGTATTAAAGGGTTCTGTTATCACTTCGTTTGTTACAAAAAGCTATCCTTCCGGAAGCGAAAAAAAGAGAAGCTTTCTTTTAGAAGAAGGTATCATCAACGAATCTTATGTTTTTTTAAAAGATTATGTCTTTAATAGTCCTTCATCCGCAGCGGAAATTGTAATGGGTAGAAGTGCAAATGGTTTAACAGAATGGAAAACGAAGGATGGTAAAATCTTAAAAGAATTTACTTGAAGAGTTGAAAAAGTTAAGGCTGATTGATGCGAAATCAATCAGCCTTTTTATTTAGTTATGAGTGAATAGTTATTAACTATTAGTTGATTTTCGCATCGCGAAAATTATTCCCACTCAATGGTGCCGATGGGCTTCGGGGTGAGGTCGTAAAGCACGCGGTTAACACCCTCTACCTCATGGGTGATTCTATCGGTGATATGCTGCAACAGCTCAAACGGTACATTCTCAACAGTTGCGGTCATGGCATCCTTGGTATTGATAGCGCGGATAATGACCGGATAGCCTTCATAGCGCTTACCGTCTTTCACACCGACAGACTTAATATCCGGAATGGCGGTAAAGTACTGCCACACCTTGCCCTGCAAGCCGTTTTTGGCGAACTCTTCTCTGAGAATGGCATCGCTCTCTCTGACACACTCTAAGCGCTCTCTGGTAATCGCACCGAGGCAGCGCACACCCAAACCGGGACCCGGGAAGGGTTGGCGGTAAACCATATTATCCGGCAAACCGAGGGTTTTACCAACCACTCTGACTTCATCTTTAAAGAGTAGTTTAACCGGCTCGACCAATTCAAAATCAAACTCTTCCGGCATGCCGCCCACATTGTGATGCGCTTTTACACCGTCTTTACTCTCTAAAATATCGGGGTAAATGGTGCCCTGTGCCAAGAAACGGATGCCTTCGAGCTTGCGCGCTTCTTCTTCAAACACACGAATAAATTCATCGCCGATAATTTTTCTTTTCTTCTCCGGCTCTGCAACACCTGCAAGCCTGTCCAAAAAGCGGTCAACCGCATCCACATAAATGAGGTTCGCATCCATTTGATTGCGGAACACCTCAATCACCTGCTCCGGCTCGCCTTTTCTGAGCAAGCCATGGTTAACATGCACGCAAACGAGCTGCTTGCCGATGGCTTTAATAAGCAGCGCCGCCACCACGGAGGAATCCACACCGCCGGAAAGCGCAAGCAATACTTTTTTATCGCCTACCTGCTCTTTAATTGCAGCTACCTGCTCATCAATAAATGCACTCGCAAGTGCTTCGGTTGTAATTCTTTGCATTGAATCGGGTCTAACATTTGAATCCATAATTTACCTCCCGGATATATAAAATATAAATTGACTATTTAAAAATCTCAGCCTTTTCCTTTTTTGCCGAAGATTTCTTTAACATCTGCCGCGGCAAGCAAGCCGCACACAATTACCACAATCACACACGCAATCGGCAGCGGCTTTAGCAGTGTTGTATCTCTTAAAATAATAATGGTAAACACAACCGCCCACGCCGCATATGTGATATTCAGCGCCATGGATTTGGAAGCGCCGATGCGGGAAATGGAATTATAATAACAAAGATAGGAAACAGTCGCAAACAACGCCGCAAGCGCAATGGTCGGAATGAGCCAACCGGTGCCATCTGTAAATAAATGCACGGTAAAGCCCCACCCTCTTAATATCGGCAACAGCACCGCGCCATACACCAGCGCAGAGGTGCTCTGCCTGATTTGCAGGGCATATTCCTGCTTCACACTCGGGTCTTTCATGCTCTTAGCGAGAATCACTGCTTCCGTGCCCCAGCCGAAGGCGCACATCAGCGCGCCGAGCGCACCCAACAGCACATTATCAATCGCTATATCGGCGCTAAAATTAAGACCGCAAACGCCGAGTATCGTGACCGCCAGCAGCACCCAGCGGTACCACTGCATTTTTTCTTTGAGTACAAAATATGCCAAGATAGCGCCGATGGCGGGATAGATAGAGCTTGCCACCGCACCGACTGCCGAGCCTAAATACTTAATGGCGAGCACATAACCGGTCATACCCACCGGACCGCCGATGAGCGCCGCAAGCATCACAAACTTGCCGCTTTTGGTTTTCAGCGCCGCCCACACATTTTTGAGGTTGCCGCGCACGCCGTTATACAAGCACGCCCACAGCGCCGAAAACAAGTCATGCAAAAAGGTGCTGACAAACGGTGCCAAAAAAACAGCCTGTTCTGTTTCGACAAAGGGCGACATACTCAAAGCGATGCCTAAAATCACCGTTTCGAGTGCCCATGTAATCCCTGCAAAAACGCCAAAAACCATAAACTGTTATGCTCTCCTAAAATAATACGAATATTATAACAAATATTGTGAGCGCCGTCAACTAAACAATGTAAAGTTAAATCACTTTACAATTAGCGGTTTATTTGTAAAGCTTTTTTACTTGTCAGTTGTAATAATACACATATAAAAAATCTCGAAACCGCTTATTTATGCGGTTTCGAGACAGTATAACTAACCTTCAAACTTTTCGGTTGTTAAGCGAATACCCAGCTTTTTAAGCACATTTTCATCCACCTGTGCCAACAAAACCGTGGTGTGCATTTCGCAGTTTCTCAACTTCGGCAGCTGCTCGAGTGCAGCCCTTGCACTGCCATCGGTCACGGCAGAAATAGACAGCGCAATCAACAACTCATCAATATGCAACAGCGCCAAGTGACTGTTATCGCCGAGTGCATTGACTTTTAACTCCTGTATCGGCTTAATCACGCCCGGCAAAATCAACAGCACATTGTCGCTGATGCCGGCGAGGTATTTGAGCGCATTTAATAACATTGCCGAAGAGCAGCCCAACAGCTCGGAAGTTTTACCGGTAATTATTTTTCCATCACTCAGCTCAATCGCCGCCGCAGGCGCACCGGTTTTCATATGTTTGGCACGCGCCGGGGAAACGGGCACTCTATCGGTTTCGCTGATGCCTGCCTGATTCATGAGCAGCTCGAGTTTATAGCGCTCATCACTGTTTTTCGCACCGCGCGAAGCGCTCGCTGCCGCAGCATAATAGCGGCGGATAATCTCCTGCCTGGAAGCTTCGCTGACCGCTTCATCATCAACAATACAGTTGCCCGCCATGTTTACACCCATATCAGTGGGAGATTTGTAGGGGCAAGTGCCGTAAATCTTATCAAAGGTGGCTTTGAGTACCGGGAAGATTTCCACATCGCGGTTATAGTTCACGGTGGTTTCGCCATACGCTTCCAAATGCCACGGGTCAATCATATTGACATCATTTAAGTCTGCCGTTGCCGCCTCATACGCCATATTGACAGGGTGCCTGAGCGGCAGGTTCCAAATCGGGAAGGTCTCAAATTTTGCATAACCCGCCTTAATGCCTCTTTTATTCTCATGATAAAGCTGCGATAAGCAGGTTGCCATTTTGCCGCTGCCGGGACCGGGCGCGGTGATAATCACAAGCTCGCGGGAGGTTTCGATATAATCATTTTTACCATAGCCCTCATCGCTGACAATTTTGGTAATGTTGGAGGGGTAGCCGTCTATCGTATAGTGATGATACACATTGTAGCCGAGCGCATGCAGCTTATCCTCAAACGCCAGCACGCGCGAGGTTGCCGTGTACCTGGTCAAAACAACACTGCCGACCATTAAGCCTTCATTGGTAAACTCATTAATCAGACGAATCACATCAAAATCATAGGTAATGCCCAAATCGGCGCGCAACTTGGATTTTTCAATATCCTCCGCACTGATAACAATGACGATTTCCGCCTCATCCTTTAACTGCATGAGCATTTGCAGCTTACTGTCCGGCTGGAAACCCGGCAGCACGCGCGAAGCATGAAAATCATCAAACAGCTTACCGCCAAATTCCAAATAGAGCTTACCGCCGAACTCGGCAATGCGCTCTCTGATGCGCGCTGATTGCATTTGTAAATACTTATCATTATCAAACCCGATTTTAAACATCTTTCTTCTCCCTTTTGTTTTTATATATGCTTTTACGACATTCATAAAAAAAGAGTAACGGCTGCACATTTTCATGTACAGCCGCCCTGTACTTATCTATTATAGAGCAATGTGGCGCATAAATCAATACGCAATTTCATTTTTTCGACACAATACTTTTAAAGCTAATATAATTGACTTAAATACAGTTAATATGATATGATGATATTCATTAAATCTTTGCACTTGCCGAGGTGAAAAATGGAAAACCAATATTGTTGTATTTTCGGTGCGGGTGAGTATTATGGGGACGAGATGATTCCGCCCGACTGCTTTATCATTGCCGCCGATGGCGGTGTACAGGCATGTCGCCAAAGAGGATTTGAGCCCAATGTGATTATCGGTGATTTTGACTCTTTAGGCTACGATTTAGAGGGGTCAAATGTGATTAAACTGCCGAGAATAAAGGATGATACCGATACACTTGCTGCCATTCGCTTTGCACTCAATAAAGGCTATACACGCTTTATTCTTTTCGGCTGTACCGGCGGGCGCATTTCGCACACACTGGCAAACATTCAGTCTCTCATTTTTCTTGCAAAGCAGGATGCTATCGGCTTTTTGGTCGACAAAAGCGAAGTGCTTACCGCCACAAAAAGCGGCTTTCACTTTGGCACTCACTTTAGCGGCTTTCTCTCGGTTTTTGCTGCCGAAAGCGGCACGGTGATTAGTGAACAAGGCTTAAAATATAATATAAAAGAGCAGCCGATTTCCACCGATTTTCCCATTGGTGTAAGTAATGAATTTATCGGCAAAGAAGCTGTGGTCACTGTTCATGACGGCATAGCCGTTGTTGTCATAGAAAAAAAAAACGAGGGAGTGTTTCGGTTATGAGTTTAAGAGTATTCTTAATTGTCTCATGTCTGCCATCTGTGCTGTTGATGGCATATATTTACAAAAAAGACCGCGTGGAAAAGGAGCCGAAAAAACTATTGCTCCTGTTATTTGTACTCGGTGCTGCTATTTGCTTACCGGTTGCGTTCTTGGAATCCTTATTAGGTGATGTATACGCAAATGTTTTCGGCAAAAATACCATTATATATCAGTTGTTCGAAAACTTTTTGAATGTTGCACTGTTTGAAGAAGGCTTCAAGTTTTTAGTACTGTTTTTGGTTACGCGCAAAAGCAAGCATTTTAACAGTTTATTTGATGGTATCGTGTATGCCGTGTTTGTTTCTTTGGGCTTTGCTACGCTTGAAAACGTGATGTATGTATTCAATTACGGTTTGTCCACCGGACTTGTTCGCGCTGTAACCGCAGTGCCCGGTCATATGTTTGATGGTGTGATTATGGGGCAATTCTACGGTATGTGGCACTTAAGCAGAGACATTAGCCTGACAGAGAAACAATATGAGAGGATGGGCTATATCACGGTGCAAAACCCCGAAAGCAAATATAAAATCTTTTTGCCGCTGACACTGCTTGTGCCGATTCTGTGCCATGGTATGTATGACTTCCTGCTTTCCACTGAAATGACCATTGCCTATATCCTTTTCCTTGTATATCTTATCGGCTTATATGTTTACTGCTTCAAAAAAATCAATAAGCTCTCTAAAATGGACCAGCATGAATCCGGCTGGATTCTTACGGAGTTAACTCGAAAATATCCCGGATTATATGAAAAGCTGCAGCAGCAAGCCGCTTATGCACAAGCAGCTTACCCGAACCAATATGCACAACCGATGCAACAGCCTTATGCGCAGCAAAACCCGTATCCGAACAATTTGGGGCAACAAGCACCAAATGCAGCTTATCCCAGACAAAACCCGTCTGTTCAAAACCCCTATTCGCATGGCATGGGACAGCAGGCACCGAATGTGCCTTACCAAAGGCAAAACCCGCCTGTTCAAAACCCCTATTCGCATAGCATGGGGCAGCAGGCGCCGAATGTGCCTTACCAAAGGCAAAACCCGCCTGTTCAAAACCCCTATACGCATGGCATGGGGCAGCAGGCACAGAATGAAGCTTATCCGGTACAAAACCCTGTTACAAACCCGACCGGAACACCGGGACAAACCCCGCCTGCACAAAACCCGAATCCGAACCAAACACAACCGCCGATGCAGTGATACGGAGAGTGGCGATAAGGAAGTTTTGGTTCATTTCGAACGCTTCCATCCATCTTAACAATAAAAAATAAGCCAATACGACAAGTTTTCCCTCATTTTTATCATTGCCAATCTGAATGAAATCAATCAAAATGAACTGCGCAGCACCTCACAACCTATTTTTTTGTGCAAAAAGAAGGCAAAAGCAGTTCATAAGGCTGACGCCTATGGACTGCTTTTAACGTACTTGTTGTGCGAAAAGATAGAATTGTGAGGCAAAACCTTCTTTTCGCCACTCTCCGTAAAAAAGGTTTTCTTGGCATAAAGCCAAGAAAACCTTTTTATATTTCTTCACTTAATCTTCCGTAATCATCCCATTCGCCGTACATTTCACCTTTTTTGGTGTGCGCTATCAGGCTTTGCAATGCGCTCTCATACGACAGACCCTGACTTTTATAAAAAGCGATATTACTCAGTTTTACCCGCTGATACAGCGGCGGGAAGCGGCGAAAGCGGCTCCACACTCTGTTTGCTTTGAGTGCGCCCACAATCTCAGCATCCGCATGAAAGCTTCGTGTGCCCATCGGCGGCAAAACGGCTCTGCCCGCATCGCACATCAACCCCAACGCCTCCAGCCTGCGTACACGCGCTTTGTTCAACTCTGTCCAGTGGCTGTTTTTGCTGCGCGGCGAAAAGCGCTGCATCGGCATCCCGTTTATCTTTTTTTGTATGCTGTCAATCCAGCCGAAGCACAGCGCCTCCTCCACTGCATCCAAGTAATAAAACGCTTGCGCATCAACAGGCTTACCTCTTTTCAGTTGTAGCCAACACTCTTTTTCACGGTGTGCGTTTTCTTCCAGCCATGAGCGAAACTGCGCACGATTATGAATGTGTAATAAGATATTTTCTTCCATAATATACCCCAAAGCAGAAGTTCTGTTTTGAGTATACCATTTTTTACAAAAAATAAAAAGCATAAGCTTTCATTCATTTCGCTGTGCGCTATGTAAGAAATATTCACTTTCGTCTGCGCTAATAATATGGTATTATATTAATATGGTTTGAGTATTCATTACAAGGAGATTCTTATGAAATTAGCGGATAAAAAACTCGGCTTCGGCTTTATGCGCCTGCCGCAGAAAGATGGTAAAATTGATTATGAGAGTTTGTGCGAAATGGTGGATTATTATATAGCTAACGGCTTCACCTATTTCGATACCGCGCACGGCTATCATGACGGTGCAAGTGAAATCGCACTCAAAGAATGTTTAAGCAGCCGCTATCCGCGCGAAGCATTCACCGTTACCAACAAGCTGACAACGCCTTATTTTAAAAACGAGGCGGCAATTCGCCCGTTTTTTGAGCAGCAATTAGAGTGGTGCGGTGTGGAGTATTTTGATTACTACCTCATGCATGCCCAGGACTCCGGCAACTATCCGCATTTTACCAAGCACAGGGCCTATGAAAGCGCGCTTGCGCTCAAAAAAGAGGGAAAAATCAGGCACTTTGGTATCTCTTTTCACGACAGAGTGGAAATGCTCCAAACGATACTTGATGACCATCCGGAAATTGAAGTGGTACAACTGCAGTTTAATTATGTGGATTATGAGGACAGTGCAGTACAGGCAAAGCAGTGCTATGAGTTATGCCGCAAATACGGCAAACCCGTGATTGTTATGGAGCCTGTAAAGGGCGGTTCTCTTGCCAACTTGCCCGATAAGGCACAAAAGGTATTTGATGCACTTCACGGCGGCAGCAATGCCTCTTATGCCATTCGCTACACGGCAGGCTTTGAGGGTGTGGAAATGGTGCTTTCCGGCATGAGCAATATAGAGCAGGTTAAAGACAATGTTTCCTTTATGAAAGACTTTAAGCCGCTGAATGCACGCGAGCGCGCCGCGGTAGATGCCGTGAGCCGAATATTAAAAAGCATGGATATTATTTCCTGCACTGCCTGCCGCTATTGCGTGGCAGGGTGCCCGAAAAATATATTTATTCCGGACTTATTTTCCTGCTTCAATCAAAAAACCGCCTTCGGCAGCTGGAATCAGAATTATTACTATGGAATCTATACCACCAACAAGGGTAAGGCGAGCGAATGTATCGGCTGCGGCGAATGTGAAAAAATCTGCCCGCAGCATTTACCGATTAGAGACTTACTCAAAAGCGTGGCAAAGGAATTTGAAAAGTAAAGAAAAATATCAAAACAGGGAGAGCGAAATCCGCTCTCCCTGTTCTTTTAAAGCCTGAATTATTTTAGAAGTGCAAGAATCGCCGCAACCGTTTGTGCGCGCTGCTGCTCTTCGCTGATGGTCGCCTTGCCGTCGCCGCTTTGTGCGCCGTAAGAAGCAAAGCCGGCGTGATTGCCGCCGGATATCTCTATTTCCCGATAATCCGCCGGCGCAAGCGCTCTGCCGGCTTCAATTTTTTCTTTATTGACAACCGTATCTTCCGAGCCGTAGATAACGGCAAGCGGAAAATCCGCATCGCTCAAGTCCTTAGTCGAGTAAGCAGCAAGCAGGCATAGTCCCGCAAGCTCCTCTTTATGCTCTGCGGCAAACTCCGCCGCCATGGCACCGCCGAGAGAATGTCCTGCAAGCAGCCATTTTTCATACGTATAGCTGTGCATAATTGTTTGTGCCCGATTCACATCGAAAATAGCAAAGTTGAGCGGCATTTCCACCAAAAAGCAGTCAATGCCCCGGTCGGCAAGCTCATGCATCAGCGGTGCATACGCTTCACACGCCACTTTTGCACCGGGGTAAAAAATGAGTGCGCTTTGTGTGCCCTGCCCATCAAAAAAATAGCCGCTGTCTATGCGGGAAACCTGCACCGCGCTGTCTCCGCTTAGAGATGCTTCAACATTTTGTGCCTTATAATAGGTGCCGAAATAAACGGCACCCGCCGCTACCAGGCACACCAATAAAGAGGCAATGACAATCAGTATTATTTTGGTTTTCTTTTTCATGCACTCACACCTATCTATTCTATGCGAAAAGGGGTTGCGCTGACCGGCAACCCCTCATTTTAGTCTCTTCTTTGCAATGCAACAATCGGGTCAAGCCGACTTGCCTTGATTGCCGGAAGGAGTCCGAACACCAAGCCGATACCGACCGATACACCGACCGAGAGCAAAATACTCCACGGACTGATGAGTATCGGCACATCCGAAACATTGCCGATAATTACCGACAGCAGCATGCCGGCACCTACACCCAATATACCACCCAACGAGGTGAGCACTGCCGCCTCCACCAGAAATTGAACCAGTATTCTGGAATTGACGGCACCGAGTGCCTTTTTTAAGCCGATTTCAGGCGTTCTCTCTGTTACGGAGACAAGCATAATATTGACCACACCGATACCGCCGACCAACAGCGATATGGCGGCAATCCATACCAGCTGCTTATTGGTGCTGTCGCTCAAAGCCTGGATTTGCTTTGCCTGCTCCATTACGGAACTACCCTTATAGACCGTATCCGCATCCAAATGATAGTAATTATTTAACAGCTCCGCAGTTTTGTTACCCGCCGCTGTCATGTTGTCGGTATTGACCGCTTTGACCGCCACAAACTGCGGCTCATCAAACTGATACACGGTAGGCCAGCAGGAGTCCGGAATGAGCACGGTACCGGAAGTGTAATCGGTATTATAGGTATAATAATCTTGAATACTGTTAATTGTCGGCGCAAATTCTTCCTTTTTACTCATAATGCCGATAACGGTAAACGGCTCTTTTTCGATTTCAATAATCTTGCCGATGGCGATGGCATTCGGGAAAATATTTTCCGCCGTGTTTTCATCAATAATCGCCACTTTTTTGCGCTGTGTCATATCATCCTCGGAAAATGCCCTGCCCTTAAGCACCTCATAGTTATATACCTCGAGATAATCCATATCCGAGCCAATCAGCGTACCGCCTGCAAGGGAGGTATTTTGATAGAATATATTGGAATATGCGGTGCGGTTGTGGTAAGTGCAAGCCGTCTCCACTTCATCGAGATTCTCAATTTTTTGCAATAAATTATCCCCGATGTAGGCAACACCCTCCGGTGCTTTTTGCACCGAAAAGTCCATTTCATAATCTTGATTGTATAATGACACTTTTACGGCGTTTGACCCGTCGCCAATCAGGTTCTTTTTAATTTGCTCATTTGTGCCGTTAATGGTGGAGACAATTGCAATAATGGAAGCAATACCGATAATAATACCCAGCATCGTCAATACCGAGCGCAATTTATGTGACCATATTCCCCGTAAAGCAAGTTTAATATCTTCCATATATCTTCCTTAAGATGTGTTTTGCTTTTGCCTTTTACACGCCGACTGCACGGTGATTAATACATATCGCCGAACAGTTCCTGTTGCGTGGAGTGCTTTGTTTTATCGCCTTCCTGTATTCCCTTGGTATATGGGAATGCCAGCCAATCATTTTCCTCAATACCGGAGGTGATTTCAATGTACTCACCGTACAAGGTCATCCCCGTTTCCACACGCTGCTTGACAAGCGCACCGTTTGTACCTTCCATATAGACATAGTACCCGCCGGTTTCGCGCAAGACAAAGGATTTGAGGATATAATGTATCTCTTCCGCTTTTTCATTAAAATTAATCTCAACCTCATCGCCGATTTTGAGATTTTGCGCCGCTGAAACAGAGACAATAAAGGGATAATACGAAACATTATCATTTCCCGCATTGCTCACATCATCCACATCACCGGGATAGGGTGAAAGACCAATGATTTTTCCCTTACAGTTCACATTTTCCGCAATACTTTTAATGGTAACGATTGCCCCCTCTTGCACTTGCGCGAGTTGCAATTCGCTGATATACCCCTGCACATAATAGCCGCTCTTGCCGATAATTTGAATAAACGGCTCGCCGGTTGTTTTGGCTTGTTTGGAATCTTCAAGTGTTTTTACCACACCATCCACAGAGGCATAAACGGTAGAGTTTTTGATTTTATTTTGTACCCCGTTGTATTCCGCTTGGGCATATTGCTTATCTAATTCAAAGTTGCTGATTTCAATCTGCTTTTGATTGATGGCATAGCCGAGCTGGCTCTTGGTATAGGAGCCGTCTTCCCCGACATCGATATTAAATCCATCCTCGGTTTGTGATAAGGAGAAATCGAAGGTGCCATCCATCTTAAACACAAGCAGAATTTTATAAATGAGCACACCGGCTTTTTTATTATCCTCGCGGTATTCCAATACTTCATACCGCTTTTCCGGCCGCTCGATACAGCGTGCCTTCATATAATTGGCGGTTATTGTTGCACCGGAAGCGACCAAATAGGTATACGGATGCTTTTTGGTGCCGTTGCCCTGATAAGCTTTCATCGTGCCATCTACTTTTGTGTTGAGAATGGACTGATTGTCGCTCGTTTCGCTCTCGGTATATTCATCATCCTCATCCGGGTCCTCAATCGGCTCGGTTTTTTTCAGTTTTTCGAGCTCTTTTTGCGCCCCGTAGATATTGACATTTGCCTTTTCGACCGCCAACTGTTTATTTTTTAATTCCAATTCAAGCGATTTTAAATCATAAGTAAACAACTTATCGCCGATAGACACTCTATCGCCGAGCGCCACATAGACCTGACCGACTTTTTCTTCACCCTCAAGCTTTACGGTTTGCGACATATTATTGGTTACCGTGCCCTTGGTGACATTGCTGTCTTGGCTGGAGGACATGGTTAAATCGCTAACCTGATACACATTTTGTGTAGACGACGGCTTAGTCTTAATAAAAATCAAAAAAGCAATGAGCGCCACAATAATCACGACCGCGGCTGCGATAATCGCGGCGGTGGATTTCTTTGATTTACGCATCCTCCACGCTCCTCTCGCTTTGACTGATTCTGCCGTCATGAATATACAACAGGCGCCCTGCATGGTTTGCAATGCGCTTTTCGTGTGTAATCATAACAATGCTCACGCCTTCATCATTGAGCATTTGAAACAGCTCCATAATCTGCTCGCCGTTTTCGGAATCCAGAGAGCCGGTCGGCTCATCGGCAAGCAATACATCCGGTCCTGTCACGATGGCGCGCGCAATCGCCACCCTCTGGCTTTGTCCGCCGGAGAGCTGGTGCGGTTTAAAATCCATTCTGTCGGAAAGTCCGACCTTTTCGAGCGCCTCCGCCGCCATTTCCTTGCGCTGTTTTGCCGGAATGCCGGCATAGGTGAGCGGCAGCATTACATTATGCAGTGCCGTATCGCCCGGCAGCAGATGAAAGCGTTGAAAGACAAAGCCCAGTTGTTTATTTCTCAAATGGGCTAACTGCTTATCATTTAACAAAAGCGTATTTTGTCCCGCCAGTTCATATTCGCCGGAGGTAGGTCTGTCAAGCAAACCTAAAATATTCATCAGCGTGGATTTGCCGGAACCGGAAGGACCCATAATCGCCAAATACTCACCCTTTTCGACCGAAAAGGAAATATCCTTGAGCGCGGGAACTAAAATATCGCCGGTATGATAATTTTTGTAAAGATTTTTTACATTGATAATCATATTCAAATGCTTCCTCTACGCTGCTTCTCTGTTAGTTTGCATACCGACTTTAACGGTGGCATCGGGATAGGCAATATAGTCGGTCAATTCCAATCCGGATTCCACCACGTAGGTATTGGTCTGCTTGTTGTACTTGCCCAAGCCGATGTAGACTTTTTCAATTTTACCGTCTCTATCGGCAAAGACATACGGCTTATCGCTATCTGCCGCCATGATGTAATAATTGGGCAGTTGAATTTTACCATCATTCGACAAGCCTAAATCCTTTTGAACATACACATGCTCACCGAGTTTTAAGCCTTTTGCCGAATCGAGTGTGATATAAAATGCATAGTCTGTGGAGGCGGTTGCACTGTTTTCATTTTTAAAGATGGGATTGTCCTTATCTATTTCACTGATTCTTCCATACCACACACTGTCATCCGTGCGCGAATGAATTATGACCTTATCCGCCAGCTTAATATCATCAATATTCTGCTCATTGATAACACCCTGTATTCTATAATCACCGGTAGCCATAATGGTCAAATACACATTAGAGGAAGATGAGGAATTGACATCTTTCACCTCGCGGATTACACCCGCAATCGGTGCGGTAACGGTGGCAGCTGCCGCCTCTTCATTTAAATTGGAAAGCTCCAATTGCTTGGATTCAATGTCATATGCATTTTGCTTGATTTCATTTTGCTTTTGCAGAATTTGAATGGAGTAGGTATCTTTCTCACTGCTGGAAGCTTCTTCACGCTCTTCCATAAGCTGATATAATTCCTCTTGGAGTGCTTCGGCATTATTGCGCAATTTCTCAATATCCAAAGCAATTTGCTTGGCATTCATGGCATTTTCCGTCATGTCGTAGGTAAACAATTTGTCTCCCGATTTCACGGTATCGCCGACCTTGACATAGGTTTGCGCAATTTTATAAGAGGTGTTGGCATTGACATTCACGGTTTTTTGACTCTCTACCGTGCCCGAATAAACATCGCCGATGCCTGCTGCCTCACCGGAAGCGCAAATCTTCGAAACTAATTGAACCGTTGCCGTCTCGGCGCTTTTGTCTCTTGTCAAAAGCAAGCCGGCAACCAAAATGCCGATCAATACGGCAACCACGCTCACAATAATGATAATAACTTTTTTATTGCCATGTTTTTTTCTTCTTCTGCTCATAGCCATAACTCCAAATCAAAATGATTATTCATTATTATAATAACATATTTTAATAATATATATCAAGTATTAATCAATACCACCCGTCAAACGGGTGGTTTGCTCAGGGGCTATAAGCCCCGTTACTAACCCGCGTCTCAAGGCGCGGGCTTTCACTTTGTTCAAGCCTTATTGTTTTTGCCACCTTGGCGTGCCTCTAAAGAGGCTCGTT
>JAFWGH010000122.1 GCA_017512465.1 Clostridia bacterium | reverse complement strand
TCTTTCGAGCCCGCAAATCCTTATTTGAGTGTGAAGTGTGAAGAGTGGAGATTGAAGTTGTGGGCGGGACACCCGCACTCGTTCCGCTTCGCTCTATTTCTTTTAGTGCGGCATTTGCCGCACTAATAATCGGGTGAGGGCAAAGCCCTCCCTTAACTCCACTCTCAACTCTCCACTCTCCAAACTGCAGAGCAAAACGCGTTTTGCTCTGCCCGACAAATCCTTATTTGTTGCGTTTGCGTGACATTTCGGATATAATAGATATAGTTATAATAACGGTGGTGATAAAAAATGCGATTATTGATAGCAGAGGATGAAATGGATTTGGCGGAAGCGCTAACCGTCTTTTTTGAGCGCAATCAGTTCACGGTCGACACGGTGCATGACGGACTGAGCGCTTATGAATATGCGCGCATGGATTCTTATGATGCCATTATTTTGGATATCATGATGCCGAAAATGGATGGCATTGAGGTGCTCCGGCGCCTGCGTGCGGAAAATAACAAAACACCGATTATGATGCTCACGGCAAAGTCACAAAAGGATGACAGAATTACCGGTTTTGATGCCGGTGCCGATGATTACTTGCCCAAGCCTTTTGAAACGGATGAACTGTTAAGCCGCGTGCGTGCGATTTTGCGTCGCCGCGAGCAATATGCCCCTTCGCTGATGCAGTATGCCGACTTATCGCTCAGCCCGGTGAGCGATACACTCTCTTGCACAACCGGACTATCCGCGCGCTTGAGCGGCAGGGAATACCAGGTGATGGAGCTGTTCATGCACTCTCCGAAAACCGTTTTATCGGCAGATACCATTATGGAGCGTGTGTGGGGCTGGGATTCCGATGCCGAAATCAATGTGGTATGGGTGCATATTTCCAATTTGAGAAAAAAACTAAAAGCAATAGGCTCGCGTGTGAGCATTAAAGCCAATCGCGGCTTAGGCTATATTTTGGAGGAAGACAATGATTAAAAAGCTGCGCAAAAAATTTATCATCATTTCCATTATTGCGGTATCCTCCGTGATGGTATTGTTGTTTGCGAGCGTGAACATTGTCAGCTTTATTTCGACCAATCAAAAGCTCAACAATACGCTTGACATGATATCTTCCAATCAGGGGCGCATGCCGCGCTATGAAAAAGGGGATAAACCGTTCGAGGATGGCGGCGGCTTTAAAAAGGGAAGGTTTGATGATGATTTTAATGCCGAAACGCCTTTTGCTACACGCTTTTTTGTCATTAATATGGATGAAAACGGGGAGCCTGTCGGCTCAAATTTGGAGCAGATAGCCTCTGTGGATGAGGAACAAATCGGCACCTTTGCCTCTGTTGCTTATGCCCACGGCGAGGGCTACGGTTTTACCTCCTCCTATAAATATGAAGTGACAAAGCAAAGTGACGGCAGCTATATGGCGGTTTTTGTGGATGCACAAAAGGAAATCAATACCGCAAGAACTCTTTTGATTGTTTCACTCGCTGCCACGCTGGTGTGTATCGGCTTAATCGGTGTGCTTATCATCCTCTTTTCCAAAAAAGCGATGGAGCCGGTGGCGCAAAGCTACCAAAAGCAAAAGCAGTTTATCACCGATGCCAGCCATGAGTTAAAAACGCCCATCACGGTTATTAACACCAGCATGAGTGTACTCGAGATGGAGGTTGGCAAGCAAAAGTGGATAGATAAAGCAAAAGCGCAGTGCGAAAAATTAAAGGACTTGGTGGATTCTCTTGTCACCCTTGCCAAAATGGATGAGGAGGGGGATACACTACAGATGGTGTCCTTTAATGTGAGCGAAACGGTTAAAGAAACCGTACTTTCCTTTGAAGAATTTGCCGCCGCGCATGAGCATGAGCTGCAAAGCGATATTGCGCCCGATATTATCTATAAAGGGGATGAATATGCGGTGCGCCGTCTTTGCTCGGTGCTGCTCGATAATGCGGTAAAATATGCCGATGCCGGCACACCCATTCGCTTTAGCCTTAAAGAGGGCAGAAAGGGAATTATCATCAGCTGTGAAAATGCTTGTGAGAGCCTCGATACAAAGGAATTGGAGCACTTGTTTGACCGCTTCTACCGCGCAGATAAAGCGCGCAGCTCCGAAACAGGCGGCTTCGGTATCGGCCTGTCAATTGCCGCAGGTATATGTGAATCACACAAGGGGAGCATTAAAGCACAAAGTGATGATGGAAAAAATATCCGCTTTATCGCGACTTTAAAATAAAGTCTCGGAAATGCTAAATTCTAAATGATAAATGCTAAGTGAATGTAGAAATTAGAATGTAGAATGTAGAATTAAAATGTGCCGCTGTGCGGCACCAACTTAATTCAACATCCATCATTCAAAAATTAAAAATGCAGGCAAAGCCTTGCCACTGAACACTGAAGTAATAAAATCGCCCGTTTGCGTTGCAAACGGGCGATTTTATTATTTCTGCTTGTCTTTATACTTTTTATACAGTTTAAATGCTTTCGATGCCACGGCAGCCGCACAGGTTAAAGTCGTGGCAAGTATCAGTGTTTTTTTGCGCTTGTTAACAGCCGCTTTTTCGGCTTCATTTAATTTATCAAGGTCAAAATTGAAAGTCGGTTTGGTCGTTTCAATCTTGATATGGTCGTTTTTATATTCCATTACTCTACCTTCTCTTTTTCCATCTTCTCTTTCATAAAGGCTTCAATCTCTTTTTGCTCTTTTTTATTGATGGTATAGAAGTATACCGGAATGCAGCTTAAGAGTGTGCAGATACCGGGGATAAGCCACTGTGCCGCCAAAATGGTGTTGGGCACCACGGTGTTTCCTGTTTGCTGCAAGTAATTGCAAACACTGCTGTAGCCTTCGGGAATTTGGGTGGTATAGCCGCAAAGACCAACTAAGAAAATCGCTATGGCAACGCTGAAAGCGTTGGAGAGTTTTACACCCAGAGAGAATACCGCATACTGTGTACCCTCTGTGCGCTTGCCGGTGGTCATTTCTCTGTAATCGACCGTTTCGGCGAGCATCACCATCGGGGTAAAGCCGTGGGTACCGAACATGAAGCCGATAAAGAATTGATACAAAACAGCCGCAAGTGGGGATTTAAAAATGGCACCGGGGCCGCCGATAACATACAGCACATAGCAAACGGTGGAGACAACAAAGCCGTAAATACCGAAAATGAAATAAGTCTTTTTTACACCGAGCTTATTATTGATAATCGGTGCAAGAATAATCGAAACCACACTGCCGATAGTGGAGCCGATACCTAAGAGAATCGGTAAGTTTTCACCGGCAAGTTCTGCACCGCCGGGAAGAGTGACTTTATCGAAAAGTACGCTTGCTGCCTGCACGCCGACACTCATACCCATGTTTCTGCCGAAGCCGAGCATTAAGAGCAAGAATACCATCATCAGGTTACGGTTGCTCTTCATTTCGCTGAACACCACTTTAAAGCTCATGTTGGTCGGCTGGCTTTTAACCACTTCTTTACAGCCTTTATACATGGCTACATAACAAAGAATACCGATAACATCGATAAATAACGCTGTGATTAAATATTCCTTTTCGGTAATCGCACCGTTTTCACTCTTTGTTAAAACACAGATAATCGGAATGACCAAGCCGGGTGCCGCCAAGCCGATGGTTTTCATGAAATTGGAAATACCGGCAGTGGAGTTTCTTTCCTCCGTGCTCGGTGTGAGCAGCGGCAGCATACCCTGAGAGGGAATATCCGCAAAGCTCATCGCAATATTCCAAATAACCGTTGTAATCGTGATGTAGGTATACATAACGGCGTTGGAATGGAAGGGGATTTTTATAAAAATGAGCGTGGTGAAAATTGCCAGCGGCAGGGCGCTCATTGCCACAAAGGGTTTCATTTTACCGCTTTTAAAATGTGAGCGGTCAATGATATTACCGATAATCGGGTCAGCGAAAGAGCTGATGATTTTGGCAATCAAAATAATGATGGCACAAACCATCAAATTCGCGCCTAATTGACTGATATAAAACTGTGATTGGTAGGAATTGATATAGCCGATAAAGAATTGAATACCGAAAATACCCAAACCGTAAATCATTGCCTTGCCGAAAGGCAGGGTTTTGTTGGATTGTTTTCCCATATTTTCACTCCCTAATACATTTTATAAAAACATAATAGCACAATAAAAAACGAAATACAATATTAATTGTTGATATAAATACTTTTTTATTGTATAATAAAAAGAGCATGAATACCATGCCGAAAAGGTTATGAAGGAGATACGGGATGTTTTTTGAGAAGTTAAATGAATTTGACAGCGAGGTCTATGCCTCTTGTGAAAAAGAATTAAACAGGCAGCGCAGCAATATTGAGCTGATTGCCTCCGAAAATATAGTGTCCGAAGCGGTGCTGCTCGCATGCGGCGGCGTGCTCACAAACAAATATGCCGAGGGTTATCCCTCCAAGCGCTATTACGGCGGTTGTCAATTTGTGGATGAGGTAGAAGAAATCGCGCGCGAGAGAGCCAAAAAAATCTTTGGTGCCGCTTTCGCCAATGTGCAGCCGCACTGCGGAGCAAATGCGAATCTTGCCGCATTCTTTGCACTTTTGCAGCCGGGCGATACCGTTTTGTCCATGTCACTTGCCGGCGGCGGTCACTTGTCTCACGGTTCACCCGTCAACATTTCCGGTAAGTACTTTAATATTGTTCCTTATAGCGTTAATGATGATGGTTATATCGATTATGAGCAGGTGATGCAGCTTGCATTAGAGCACAAGCCGAAATTGGTGCTTGCCGGTGCTTCCGCTTACCCGCGCACGATAGACTTTAAAAAGTTTAGAGAAATTGCCGATGCGGTCGGCGCCTACTTCATGGTAGATATGGCGCATATTGCCGGTTTGGTCGCGGCAGGGGAGCATCCGAGCCCGATGCCCTATGCCGATGTGGTTACTTCCACAACCCATAAAACCCTCAGAGGTCCGCGCGGCGGTTTGATTTTGACTAACGATGAAGAACTGGCGCTCAAAATCAACAAAGCGATTTTCCCGGGTACCCAAGGCGGTCCGCTCATGCATGTGATTGCGGCAAAGGCAGTGGCATTCGGTGAAGCACTGCAGCCTGCGTTTAAAGAATATCAGGCACAGGTCAGGAAAAATGCAGCGGCACTTGCCGCAGCGCTGTTGGCAGAGGGGTTTGACCTTGTTTCCGGCGGCACGGATAATCATTTGATGTTGGTGGATTTAAGAAAAATCGGCATCACCGGTAAAGAGTTTGAGCACAGACTCGATGAAGTGCATATTACCTGCAATAAAAATGCCATTCCCAATGACCCGCAAAAGCCCTTTGTTACCAGCGGCGTGCGCATCGGCACACCGGCAGTAACCAGCAGAGGCTTTAAGGAAGCCGAGATGCAAAAGATTGCGCACTGGATGAAGCTTGTGGCAACCGATTTTGAGGCAAATAAAGAGACTGTCAGCGCCGAGGTACAGGCACTGTGCGCACAGTTCCCGATATATTCATAAAAAAAGCGCCGGAGGCGCTTTTTTTATGAAGAATGAAGAATGAATAATGAAGAATTAAGGGCGACACATTCGCACTTGATTATATTTGTGCTGCTGAAGCAGACAATTTCTTATATTGCAAAAAAATGGTTTGGCATGTTGCCAAACCATTTTTGTTCTTATTCTTCCGTAGGAGCTTCTGCAGCTTCTTTTGCCGGTGCTTCAGCGGCTGCTTCTGCCGGAGCTTCCACTGCAGCCTCTACCGGAGCCTCTGCAGCTTCTTCTTCAACAGGCTTTTTATGTCTGTGAATAACAAAGCGGTTGAGCGGATAGGTCCAAGCGGTAGCTAAAGTTGCAACTAAGGGCTTACCGATGATATCGCCGAGGCTCTTCATGTCATGTTCAACCATGAAGTTTTGGAATTTTGTGCCAATCCAAGCGGTAGCAACAATGGTGAAAATAACCATGATGATGTACAAAATGGTACTCAATACCACATTGGAGTCCGCTTTAAAGGTGGTTTTTCTGTTTAAGATAAATGCAATGATGTAACCGATGGTGGTGGAAATGACATAGGCATAAAAGATACCCAAGCCTTCTGCCAAACCGATGCTGCTTAAGAAATCAAAGAAAGCATTATCCGGCATCGGTGCGTGTGCAATATCTTTGAAAACAACATACTGCAACAGGTAAAAGATTGCCAACTCTACCAGTGTGGATGAAAAACCGACAATGGTGAATTTAATAAATTTCCAAAGTTCAGCATACTTTTCGGTGAACTTTTGTTTTTGTTCTGCCATAGTACAACTCCTTTTTTATCAATGATAAAACTATTATATCTTAGTCAAAATCATTAGTCAAGAGGTTTTGTTGCACAAATAGGGCATAAGGGTTATGATTAATTCTCACCTAAAAGCACTTGCCGTGCCGTGTCTTTGTCCAGTTTATCAAAATGCACCAGGCGCACCGTCTTTTCGCCTTCGGGGTCATCCGCCTTGCATGAAAGCACACCGTTTTCCTGTAAGGTATACAGGTCGCTTTCTTCCGGGTTTTCATTGTCATAGCAGACCGAGAGCGTACCGTTTCCTTTATCTTTAAAGCTGCCGTAGAGCACGCTGTCAGGTTCATTGGTATCGGAGGCTATCGTTTTTCTGCGGTAAGTGGAAACGGTTACGGAGCCGCTTTTTTCAAATTTCAGCACTAAGACCTTGTTGCCCTCGTTTTTGTACCAATAGCCGCTGTAAATTGCAGAAATATCCGCTTTCTTTGCCGTGGTGCTTTTGGTCGTTTTGGCAGTTGTCTGTTTTTCGGTGGTGGTTTGCTCTTGTGTGGCAGCGGCGGTAGTGGAAGCGCTTTCGCTTGTCGTAGTCGCGTCCTTATTTTTAGAGCAGGCACTAAAGCCGCATAAGAGTGCCAATGCCAATGTTATCACTATCAGTCTTTTCATTTTTATCACCCTTTACAGTTTTTCCTCAATCGAGGTTTTTATCATATTTAAGTTCTCTTCATTATTATCCATTTCGCCGCTTTCGAGCATTAAGAGCGCACCGTAAATGAGTGAGCGTATTTCATACATGCGCTTCCTGCAGTCTTGCTTGGAATAATTTTCTATCAACTGTGTTAAGCCGGTGTCGATATCGGCACGCGCACGCTTTTGTGCATCATCCATCTGGCGCGGATTGAGCAGTAAAATGGAGCGAAAATTCGGGTTTGCAATCCAAAACTTGATATATGCAAGCGCAAGCTCGGTGAGCTGTTTCTTTTTATCGCCCTCATAAATGCGCATAATATTGCTTTCGAGCATTTTCCACCTGCCGCCGATATAGCGGATAATTTCAAGCACAAAATCATCTTTATTTTTAAAATGCTTGTACGGGGCAGCGCAGGAAACACCGCAAGCAGCGGCAACACGCCTGAGTGAAAACTCGGCAAGTCCGTGTTTTTCAATTTCCATAATGCCGGCAACAAGCAGATGCTCTCTTGTTTTATCATATATCTTGTCCATGCTTTCACCTCTTTAACAGTGTATCATAAACCGGCGCTTTGTTCAACCTAAAAAGCAACCGTGGACACGACATAGGCACTGTAGCAGGTGAGCATGATACCGCCTTGTACGCGGCTGAATTTTCCTCTGAAAATCGTGGGAATCACCGCAATGGCAATCGTAAGCAGGCAAACACCCATATCAATGGCGACCGACTGCACCGGTACTGCCAGGCTGCCGTTACCCTTTAAAACAGAGCTGAATGCGCACAGCGGGAGAATCAGTGTTAAGTCGATAATGTTCGCTCCGATAATGTTGCCAATGGAAATGGCGCTTTCTTTTTTGCGCAGCGCGCTAATGGCGGTGATAAGCTCGGGCAGGGAAGTGCCTAAAGCAAATGCCACCACACTGATAACTCTTTGCTCAATGCCGAAGCGCAGTGCAAGTTCGCTGCCGCTCTCTACGAGCGCTTGGGCGCCGATAACAATGCCGGCACCGCCGAGGATGAAGAAGATAATGCTCTTTACAATTTGCTTTTTTGTAAAGGCGGGCTGTGCCGCGGCGGTTTCTTCTTTTGTGTGAGCGAGTTTTATATCGCTTTTCGCATGGCGAATGTTTTGCGCAAAGAAAGTAATGCACAGAATTGCCAAAACTACAATGCCGATGCCTGCAAGAGAATAGTATTCACCCTCATTCACACCATCGCTCATTTGAAAGCGCGGGGTAAATACGCAGCTGAGGATTAACACACCTGCCGCAAGAAAGAGCAAAATCCCTTTGGGCGTAAAATCTTTTTTATCTACCATGATGGGCATACCGATTAATAAAACGCCCATCACCAAAGCGGTATTTGCCGTCACGGAGCCGATAGCGTTGCCGGCAGCAATATCCACATTTCCCTTGGCGACTGCCGAAACGCTGACAATGACTTCCGGCAGGGTTGTCGCAAGCGAAACAATGGTAGCGCCGACAATCAAGGGCGGTATTTTCAGCGCAGCGGCAATATTGCCGGCAGCATCCACAAAAACATCGCCGCCTTTAATGATAAGAATTAAAGCAACAATAAACACGATGGCAATTGCCCAAACGGGTAATGCTGTAATCCACAAAGTCAGTGACATTTTAATACCCCCTTTTCGCGATTTAACGCAGTTTTTACTTTCATCTGATTATATCACAAGTTCACTTGACTGTCAAGAGCTAAAAAAGAATTTTTTTGTTGAAATTTGAAACGAATCCGGCGCGCTTTATGCACAGTGAATATCGGTTCGGTAAACCGAACCGATAAGCTTATTAGCCGTTAGCGAAAGGCGGCGTTGCAAAGCAACGTATTAGAAAGCGAGTTCGTTTTTGCGAACTCGCCACTGAAAACTGAACACTGAACACTGAAAACCGCGAAATCTCATTTGGCAGGCATCTGCTTTCCGCTGACATCAATTTTGTAATTATCTTTATAGATTAAATCTTCAATAAGCACCAATTCATAACCCTGCTTTTGCAAATCCTCTATGATGCGCGGCAGCGCCTCGGGGGTGTGCTTGGCAGCGTTGTGAAAGAGCACAATATCGCCTGCTTTGATTTTCGGCACCACATTATTATAGATTTCATCGGCGGAAATATCCATCCAATCCAAGGAATCTACGCTCCACTGTATCGGGTACATCTTCAAACTTTCGGTAAGGGTGATAACATCCGCATTATAATCCCCGTAAGGCGGGCGCAATAGGATGGGGGATTTGCCGGTCAATTTTTCCACTTTTTGATTGCAGGCGAGAATTTCCTCGCGCGCTTTTTCAGTGCCGATTTGTGTTAAATAGGGGTGTGTATTTGAGTGGTTTTGTATCGAATGCCCGGCAGCGGCAAGGTCTTTAACACTGTTCGGGTAATGGTCTACCCATGAGCCGACCAAAAAGAAGGTGGCTTTAACATTATATTTATTTAAAATATCAATTAAACTTTGTGTATCCTCGTTACCCCAGGCGGCATCAAAGGAAATGGCAATTTGCTTTTTATCGGTTTGTACACTGTATATCGGCAAACCTCCCGATTGCTTCATCACCCCGGTATTTTCACAATAAATAAAGCCTACAATAGCGGCACATACCGTAATTAAAATACACAGCGCCAAAATCACGCGCTTTTTGTTGGTAATCAATACTTTCATCTCTCAATAACCTCTCTTTATATCATCAGCTCGCCGTGTCGTGACGGTTTAAGATGGCGGCTTATAAAAATATATGTTTTTACTCTTGTAAGTATGAGAGAATGTGGTAAAATAGGGGTATGGAAAAAATGAACTATCAAAAAGAAATGGAAAAAATTATTGACTCTTTTCAGCCGCAGCGCAAAAGCTTGCTGCTGCATGCGTGCTGTGCGCCGTGTTCGAGCTATGTTTTAGAATATTTATCAAAGTATTTTGATATCACAATTCTTTTTTATAACCCGAACATTCATCCGCACGAAGAGTATGAAAAGCGCTTGCGTGAGCAAAAGCGCCTGCTTGCTGCTGCTTTTCCGCAGGTAAAACTAAAAACCGTGGAGTATGATGAGCAAGAATACTTTGCAGCGGTAAAGGGGTATGAGGATTTGGGCGAAAACTCCATGCGCTGCTATCACTGCTATGCATTTCGCATGCAAAAAACCGCAGCACTTGCCGACAAGTATGATTACTTTACAACCACGCTGTCTATCAGCCCCTATAAGCATGCGCAGTGGATAAATGAGCTTGGAGCGCGTATTCAAGCCGATACGGGAGTGAAATATCTGCCGGCTGATTTCAAAAAAAAGGGCGGATATCAGCGCTCTATTGAGCTTTGTAAAGTGTATGACATTTACAGGCAAAACTATTGCGGCTGTATTTTTTCCAAGCGCGAGAGTGAAGAAAAAAGCGAAAACAGTGCTGATTCTTAACAAAATACTTTAATTTATATATTTTTTGTGGTATAATTACACAGTTAATGTAGTTTTGCTTGTGTTTTATAGGAGTAGATATGTTAGAGTTTTTAACCAATTTGAAAGTTTTCGGCATTGAGATATATGAAGTGCTCATTTGGTTTTTGATTTACGGCGTTATCGGCTGGATATTTGAAAGCGGCTTGCGCAGTGCGGCGGATAAAAAATTTGTCAACCGCGGCTTTTTATATGGTCCGTTTATTCCGATTTATGCCTTTGGCATTACCGGCTTTGTATTTCTTTTAAATCCCTTGTATACCTTAGAGCCGCTGGAAGTGACCTTTATCGGCTTACCGCAGGGGCATCAAACCATCACGATTGAATACAAGTATTATCTTATCATGATAGGCGGCATGATTATTTCGAGCATTTTGGAGTATGTCGTGTCCTTTTCCATGGAGAAACTGTTTAACCAGCGCTGGTGGGATTACACGCCGTATAAATACAACACAAAGGGCAGAGTGTGCTTTTCCATTACCTTTTGCTGGGGCGCGCTCAGTGTTGCCGCCGTGCATTTCATCCATCCGCTCATCGGTAAGAATATCACCGATTGGCTGCCGAAAAAAGTCGGCTTCATCATTATTTTAGTCGGCTACTCGATTTTGTTTATTGATATTATTCTTTCTAATATTTCCGCAACGAAAAAGAAAAAGCAGATGCAGGCCGAAGCCGAAAAAAGCGGCGAAGCGGATGCAGAGAAAGAAGGGGTTTAAGTGGTGAAGGTACTTATTATTGTGCTGTTAATTGTCGCGTCTGTTGCCATTGTGGCACTCATTTCTTATCGCAAAATTTTGGAGCGACTGGAAAACGCGAGCGAATATGCAAGCATAAAAGAAAACGTGGCTTTGACCGATAAGGTGCGCGTGATTGCGCACCGCGGGCTTTCTGCCGTGGCACCGGAAAATACACTTGCGGCATTTCGCCTGGCGACTGAAGCGGGCTTTGCTTATGTTGAGTGTGATATTCACAAAACGAAAGACGGCCACTGGGTCGTGATGCATGACCCGACTGTAGACAGAATGACCAACGGAGAGGGCATAATAGCCGATTTAACCCTCGAGCAGATTAAGCAGTTTAGAATTACGCGCGGCTCCGGTATTAAAGAGTATCCCGATGAACAGGTGCCGACACTCGAGGAGTATGTAAAAACAGTTGTCGAAGGCGGCTCTTATCCGGTGATTGAAGTAAAGGCAAAGGGCGGCTATGATTTTGTGGATGTTGTTTCTCTTCTGAAAAAATACAACATCACCGATAAGGCAATTATTTTGGATTATGATGCCGAGCACCTGCGCACGATTCGCAAGCTGTGCCCCGAATTAAAAATGCAGCTGTTGTGCCATTTCGTGAAGCGCAGCGTGATTGATACGGTTGAGCAAATCGGCAATTGCGGGATAGACGGTATGTATAACTTCCAGCGCGATAATAAGCTGTGCGCGGAGATTCGCGAAAAGAAAATTCCCTTAAATATGTGGACGATTGATTCCGAAGCGGCACTGGAGCGCATCATTCATTTGGGCGCCTCCATGGCAACCACAAACTCTCTAAAACCGATACATAATCAAAAGGATTAAGCGGGGGAGAGAGTTTTACTGTGAATTCGGAATGCGGAGTTCGGAGTCGGAATTAAAGTAGGCGCGTTCGTTAAAACGAACGCGCCTCTGAAAACTGAAAACTGAATACTAAAAACTGCAATAAATAAGAAACGGTTCGCCTTAGGTGAGTCCCCGTAACGAAGTTTGGTTTTTGCGTTGTATTTTCATCCGTCTAAGTGATAAAATTTCCCTTGAATACGACAAGTATGCAAGAAAAATTTTCTCCCTTATTCGAATAAAACTGCTTAGCAAAAACTGCT
>JAFWGH010000121.1 GCA_017512465.1 Clostridia bacterium | reverse complement strand
AGCCTTATGTGCTGATTTTGCCTTCTTTTTGCACAAAAATATTGAATTTGAGGTGCGAAGCAGTTAATTTTGCCTGATTTTGCTCAGATTGGCAATTTTAAAATGTGGGAATACTCTGCGTATTGGTGCATTTTTAAATTGATAGGCTTGCGAGAGGTGAACCAATACTTCGTTATCGCTGCTCTCCTTATGGCATGCACCCCAACCGGCGGTTTGCACAGGTCCTATAAATGGCGCATGTATACTGAGCCGCTAAAAGGAGCTGCCGCAAACTCAACAAAGCATAACTATTTCAGGCAACCGCTCACATGCGGCTGTCTATTTTTGTCTAATCATTCCTACTACCCGTAAGCGGGTCAATATTATTCCTCAAAAACAAAGTATGGGGACGGTTCTAATACCTCGTTTTCAAAGTATGAGACGGTTCTAATACATCAAAAAAAACGAGGTATTAGAACCGTCCCCATACTTTGCACTGCAAATAAAATAAGGGGCAAGCACTGCCCCTTATATTTATGCGTATTACTCGCCTTTCATATCCAACAGCTCGGCGGTGCCGTGATAGGCTTCCTCACTGAGCTTAATGGAATCGAAAATAGACGCTTCAATATCATCCTCGGTGGCGCCGAGCTCCACAGCATACTTTTTGTTAATAAAGAGCCTGATATCCATAATATCCGGCAGCTGCAGCGGATCCATACCGCTATCGATACCTCTTTCGGCATAATCCTTAATAATGCCCTGCATGCCCATGCGCATCATCCATGGCGGCACGCCGATAATCTTTCTGTCGGCACCCATGCCTCTTGCATCATAGACAATGGATAAGAATTTTTTCCAGCTCATGTTATACATGCCAATCGGAATAGCTCTAAAGCCGTAGCCGGGAGCCTGCTCCGCCGCGCCGACAATGGTTTGCCCCACCTGGCGCACGGTTAACATGGCAGTTCCGCCCTTCGGGTATAAGGTAAAGGGAAGCTTATCCATACCGGCAATCTGCTCAATGAGCACAACCCATACCGGTTTTCTGCCCGGCTGTGTGCCGAAGATATACGGCAGCTCCAAAACAGAAGCATCAAAGCTCTCATCGCAGAAGGATTCCACAACCCTTTCCTGCTCCAATCTCGCTCTAAAATACGGATTTCTTTCCAACAAGCCCATATCGGGTTTTTTCTTATAAAGATAAGTGAAGTAAGAGCCGAGCACTACCGCATTTTTTACGCCTGCCTGCTTACAAAGCGGCAAAATTCTTTCCAACGGTGCAATATTGTACTTATAGTAATAATCATACACCGGTGCCGGAAATTCCACTCTTTCATCCACACCGGCGGCAAAAACAAAGCTGTCACAGCCTTTGAGCATGGATAAAATCTCTTCATCACTCTTTTTATTGATATCGCCGAAAATGATTTCCATTTCCTCGGGGATAGGCGCCCCCTGCGGAAGCGGCGGCAAGGCAACGCTGGTTACCTGATGCCCTTTTTCAATAAAGATTCTTGCAGCTTCACAACCTAAAAGGCCGGTGCCGCCAATCATAAATACTTTCATGTTTTTACCTTTCTTTTCAGTTTGCAATGGGTTTACTTGCTCCGCAAACCTGACTCATGAATATAACGAGGTGGAACGGGCGCGGGTGCCCCGCCCTCAATTCCTCATTCCTCATTCCTAATTCTTAATTGTTCGCGCAGCGAACATTAGAAATCTTCAAACCCCTTGAAAATCTTTTCATCATAAACATTGTGCTCATTTTTGTCATGCAGCGGGTACCAAACCTGTGCAAAGAAAGGATTAATCTTTGCCTCGGTATCATAATCCCACGGCCACGGAAGCTCTTCGGGACACCAGTGACCGCCCTTTAAAACAAGGTTCGGGCTCATTTCAAACACATTGCCTCTCGCACTCTTCCATACCAGCGGGGTAAACATATCGCCCTTTACCATTACCTTGGAAACGCACTCACCGCCACGGAATTTTGCGGCTTTTTGCATATCCTTAATGCCAAGCTCCGAAGTCGGCTTGCTCTCATCATAGCCATGGTCAAGATAGGTTGGCTCTTCGCTCGGGCGTTTCACCTCAAAGGTATCCCAAGTGCCGATGTTTTTCCAATTCTTCACCGAGCCGTAGTAAGCGGTAATTCTGTCTTTATTGCGGGTATAGCGCCAGTTGAGCGTACCGTAAATATCGGTCTTGGCAATCTTCTTCATAAAGGGCTTTGCCGCAGTGGCAACCACATTACCCATAAACTTAGGCAGCTTCAGGCAGGCTCTGTAATATGCCGGCACCTTCTGCGCCATGTTTTTGAAATACACATCCACCGGCACATTGTGGCGGAAATGCAAATACTCTTCCAATTTGTCGGAATCGGTATACCACTGACCGTGGAAATTGCGCAGAATAAACCAGTTGGCATTGAAAAGTTTCTTGGTGCCGGGCAAGCCGAGCGCACCGAGCAGGTACTCTTCAAACTCAAAGTTGGTCAGCCTGTAAGATGCACCGGAACCGATGTTGTAAAAGCTTCTCCAAAATTCATCCGGCAGCTCATAATCACAAATGTTGGCGAGCAGTCTGCCGGAATCCTCCACAGTCGCCCACTCCAGCACACCGTTAATCGGTACATGGAACATAATCGGGTCCATATTCTTTAAAATTTCGGGATACAGGATGCCGGTCTGGCGCAGCGATACCCAATACTTTAAGCCGGATTCGGCAAAAACAGCCTCTGCCTTTACTTTACTGATAGCATAGTGGTCATAAATGCTGATTTTAATCGGGTCACCGGTTCTGCCCCAGTGAATGGGCGGGTTTCTGTCGCCCGTTTCGGCAACCGTACCGATATATACCACCTTCACGGCATCCGGGTCCGGCTGCGCCTTAACGGCTTTAACAATGTACTCCGCAGCGGTCACATTGGTATGAATGGTCTTTTTGGGGAAGTAGTCAGCCGCGGGAGAAACCATGCCGCCGACATGCAAAATATAATCGCACCCGGTAACAGCCTCCAAAACAGAATTGTAATCGGTTAAATCACCCCAAACAATTCTGACATGCGAGTCATCAATATACTTTTGAAAAAGCAGCCTGTTTTTCGGACTTTCCCTTAAAAGTACTACGATGTTAAACTTTTTTCTGTTATAGAGTTCTTTAAATCCCTGTAAACCCATTGTGCCGGAAGCACCGGTGAGTAAAACGGTTTTTCTGCTCATAGCCAATCCTCCTATTAATTATATACTTATATTGTATATGAAATGCAGAATAAATGCAATATAAATTTACACGCAGAAAGCGACTTTCTCTCACTTGACATATACCCCATGGGGGTATATAATGGAGGCGACAAATAAGGATTTGTCGGGCAGAGCAATACGCGTTTTGCTCTGCAGTTTGGAGAGTGGAGAGTTGAGAGTGGAGTTAAGGGAGGGCTTCGCCCTCACCCGATTGATAGAACAATCCCTCCACCGCAAGCGGTCCCCCTCCCTTTGCACAAGGGAGGCTTGAAAGTGCGT
>JAFWGH010000120.1 GCA_017512465.1 Clostridia bacterium | reverse complement strand
GTGAATCCCACGCCCTCCTGTGCAAGCAGTTCACGCTGCCGGTTCTCGCCGCCGAACGCAAACGCCGGAGACAGTCCGCCGAAACGATTCACGATACGATGACACGGAATGACGCCCGGCTCCGGGTTCACATGCAGCGCATAGCCGACCACCCGGCTCCAATGAGGATTCCCTGCAAGTGTAGCCACTTGTCCGTAAGTTGCGACCTTGCCGCGCGGGATTTTTTTGACCACTTCATATATTTTTTCAAAGGTATTGGACACTGTGATTTCCCTTTCACTGTTTCTATTAATATAGTATATCACAAAAAAGCCGCGAAATTTCGCGGCTTTTTTATATGTACTTACTCGGCGCTTTCATCCATCGCTTCCAATAAGAAGCTGACAGGGCGAAAACCGTCATTACAGGAAATCATGGCAGAGCGCGGGTTTTTCATCCACCCGTCATAAAAATCCTCTGCACCGTGCGCGAGCGCCATCACAAAGGGCGAAACACTGTCCCAAGCGCTATCGCAAAAGCCCGCGGGCTTTTCCCAGCCGTTGGCAATAAATACCTGCCCTTCCCGCATCTCACACGCATGCTCTATCGGGTTTTCATATTCGTTTATTAAATCATCATACCGCGCGATTTTTTTCACGCTAATGCGTACTTTTTGCATGAGTTTTCCTTTCCGAGTCGGTCAAGTTTATTTTTTCAGCTTGCCGTTTTCATCTTAGGACAAGAGTACTTGAGCCCTGACAGCCTCACCCTTGCCTAAATTGACTTCTGCTTAGATTGTTTGGTATCGGCAAAACTTCCAATATTGAAATACTATTTTTACGAAAGGTGATTTGCAGTTTAGGTTCAGGTGCTATTGTCCTCTGCGTACACCTCGAGGCACAACGCCTTGTGCTTGCACTGCGGGCAAGTTAAGCGGCGCATTCTCGGTGTATGGTAGGCAAAAAACACCTCTTTAAACGAAGGGCGAAACACCTCATGGCACTCGGGACAAATAAACGCCGTGTGCGTGTAAAAATACTTTGAAGCTACCACACCGTAAATCACGCCGACAACACACCAAATGACGAAAAGCCACCAATACCCGTGTGTGACCCACAGCACAATGGCGGCAATTTCCAGAGCGGTTACGGGAATGCCGCACAAAACCATTTTAATGAGCATATTTCTGCGCTTGTTGTTTTGTTTCATCACATAGGCTATGTCCGCTAAAGAGTCCACGGAGAAATTTTTGATATCTTTAAGCTCGCGCTTCATGCTCTCAATCATTTCAAGCTGCTGCTTTTGTTTCTCAAAGGATTCTTTGAGCTCTTTCTCATGCTCCTCGAGCAAAACCGAAATCAGCTTTTCCGGATGCTCCTCGGCAAGCAGCTCGCTGATGCTTTTAATCGGGAAACCCGCATCGCGCAAAAAACAAATAATTTTCATGCGCTTGAGGTCATCCTCCGAATACAGTCTGCGCCCGCCTTCGGATAATTCACTCGGTACAAGAATATTCCTTGTATCATAATACTGCACGGTTCGCACAGAAACACCGCAAAGCTTTGCAATCTCTCCGGTGGAGTACATGGACATAGCTTTCACCTCCTTGGGGCAGTCATTTTGTCTTTTCCTCTGCCCTTCGCTGCTCAGTATACAATATTACGCAGCGTCACAAGCAATACCTAACGCAAGGTGATTTTTTATTTTTTTGCAAAAATACTTCAACAACGGCATGGTACAGGCGTACACTCTCCATTTCTTCCCTACCGCACCGTTTTTCACGGTAAGGTGCATTTTTCGCATATACTTATTTATCGTTTCTTCCCGTAATACCCCGAGCGCAGTATCATGGAAACATCGCCGATATCAATGCATGCATTATCATTGATATCCCACATGGTATTAAAGCCGCTTTGTGCGCCGAAGTATTGCAAAAGCAGCGAAATATCGGCAAGGTCTACCACACCATCCTCATTCACATCTTCACTCTTGTATCCCGCAAGCAGCGACACACGCAACATCGGTCTGACACCCCATACGGCGCTGATGCTGCCCGCTTCATCCTCAGCGGCGACACCGCTTGCATTCACATAAACCAAATTGCTTTGATTGTATGAGGGCGTGCGGGAAACCCAAGGCACGGCAGCGGCATTAATAGTACACAAGCCTTGTGCGAGCGCATAATCCGTACCTGCCGCCGGTAAGTTAATAGACAAGGAAACATCCTGCATATCTTCCAGCGCGGGCACAAAGATTTTATCCTGCGTTACAGCGCCGCCGGAGGTGCCGTAAGCAAAATTATCGAGCGTGCACAGTTCTCCGGAAAGCACCTGCTCCTGCTCACTGTCATTAAAAGCGCTTTCATAAAAGCGGTCGTTTAACCACTGCCGCAGGGTACTGTTACTCCAGGTTGTGTTATAAAGCAGGCTGTAATCCTCCAAATAATTGCGCGCATCTATCACATTCTCGCACACCAGCACCGCTTTATCATTTTCAATGCGTTGCACACGCCATACAAGCGGCTCCCACTTAAACCAATAGGTACCGCCTTGTGTGTAGTTGTTTAACTCTTGATAATGAATGCCCTGTACACCCGGCACGGTTAATAAATCCGCTGAGCGGTAAGAGCCAATCGTCACCTTGCGGTAGCGCTCACCATCCAAGGTGACATCGCCATAGCGCATGTTGACATAGTTATAATAGCTGCCGTAGGTGCTGGTATAGCGGTATTTATAGCTTTGCATCGTTACCGCCTGTTCATTTAAGCGGGATAAAAGCGCTTCATCTGTCACGGCGCTTTGCGGCCATGAGCCGAAGCACACCGTGCCTCCCGCCTCAACCTGATTGCGCAAATACGGCTGATACTCCTCTTCGGAAAAATACTTCTCATCATCCCTTAGCACTTCGCCGCAGTTGATACAGCTGTAATAATAGGTGGCGGGCTCTGTCGCACTTTGCGGGGTACGCATCGCCGCGGCTTTCATATCCTTTTTGGTATAGTGATGCCCGAGCGCCGTGCCGACTGCGGTATAGCTTTGCTCGGCAGCCTTACAGCAGCGCGTGCAGGTGCGGTAATACACCGCATCCTGTGTGCAGGTGGCGGGCGAAATCAAGCTGTATCCGCTTTGCGCAGTCCCGTTACTGTCATGCCCCAAGGGGGCAACGGCAACGGTGTTTGTACTCTCGCAATACAAGCAGGCATACTCTGTCATGCCGGGAGAAGTGCAGGTAGGCGGTATTTCCTCCAGCACCCGAGAGAAAACATGCGCACTCGGATTCATTGTACCCTCTTCTTCGTAATAGTGCTCATAATCCGTACATTCCGCACCACAGCGCCGGCAAGCGTAAACTTTATAGTATGTTCTGTTATATGTACAGTTTGCATTTGTACGCGTCTTCTTATACAGATAGTTTTCCATGTTTAAATCATGTCCCAACGGTTCTTCGGATTCTTCATAAATAACGTCATAATAGCAGTTATAACAGCGCCAAACTGCCGTGCCCGGTTCAGTGCATGATGCCGAACTCTCCGATTTTGAAAAATAATACTCATGCGTTTGGCACTCTCCCGTAAATTTGAAATACCGGTCTTTAAGCACGCTATCGCATGTGCTGCAAGTGTAATAATAGGTCGCAGGCAACGAGCCGTTGCATGCACCGCGCCGCGCCCGCACGGAGCAGATTTTTACCGGAGTATGCTCAAAATAGCCGGCGGGTTTGGTGGGGGCATAATAGGTTGCCTCCTCATTGAAGCAGCCGCACAGAACACAAAACTTTGCATATTTTTCTCTCGCCTTGCACCATGCCGGCTCTATCAACGCCTCGGGCGCATAGCAAAGCCTGTAATACTCATGCTCATGCTCTGTCGGATATACATCAATCGTTTGCGCGTTAGGAGTATATTTGCCGCGAAAATCGCACATGGGACGGAAGGATTTATCGCTTACACGCTCTTTTGTTTGGGTGGTTAAATCAACAAACTCACCCTCCTGTGTAACCAAGGTCTGCGTGGAGGCATTCCACGGCGCATAGGCATCCGCGCGCTGCGAAACATCCGCAAAGCGCTCATCCGCTCCCATTAGCTGCGCATAGGCGCTCACAGGTGCCTCAAAGCCATGCTCCGCAGAGGAAAGCAGGGAGGAAAAATCGGCTAATTTTTCTGCAGCGTTTGAATAAAAGGAAGAAAAGTATTGAATATGAAGATTCCAGTTATAAAAACCGTTGATTTCACTGCGGCAAAAACCCAGCTCTTCAAGCTCTTTTGAGGTAAAATCCGTGTGCTCCTCCGCTGTCTCTGCGCTTAGATAGCCATAGTCCAATATGTTTTTACAAATGCAGCGCACATGCGTTTCCTTATAGGGGGATTCACTGTATTTTTCCACCACAATCCACTCTATCGGCTCCCATTTAAAATAATAGGTGCCGCACATCTCGCCGGTGCCCGGCGCGGTGTCATTATCAATGCTTTTCGGGCGCATTTGGTTGACCACTACCTTGCGGTATTTCGCATCGCCTAAAATCACATCGCCGTAGGACATATCTACAAGTCCCTTCACCTTCGGGTAGGAGAGCCCCTCCGTGATTTCGATGCCGCCAACTTCGTTATTGACTCCGTAAGCAAAGCCGTAAGGGTACATATTCACTGCTTGCGCATTCAGTGTATCGATGAGCGCCTCATCCTCCACAAGGCTTTGCGGATAAATACCGGTAATAAAGGTGTCACCGCAATTCATATTTATCAGTTGCTTGCCTGTTGCGGCACGCACAAAAAAGGCGGAAGAAACCATGCCGAGCAGCAGCACGGCAACAAGAATCATGCTCATTATTCTCTTCATGGTTTTTCCTCCGATTTTTTTACGCGGTTTCACACTCTTGAAATCTTAAATTTTGAATCATAAATCAAGGTGAAAAAACAATTCTTTTTATCTTCTTTCTTTTTTCTCTGCGAACGCAGTGAGCCCGCAGGTTCGCTGCGCGAACAATTATGAATTCTAAATTCAAAATGCTAAATGCTAAATGAAAATTAGAATGTAGAAATTAAAAAGTAGAATGCAGGCGGTGCCGCTTGCGGCACATTATAATTGCAAGGCAAAGCCTTGCCACCACCATTCTTCATTCTTCATTCTTCACTCTTCATTGCGAACGCAGTGAGCCTATTATTCCAATATTATTATACTAATACTTGTCTTTCAAATCAATAGTTTTTGTAAAAATAGTGAAGATTTTAGTATAAATATTAAACAAAAAATCAAATTATTTTTTTATTTGACAAAAACTTAAAAATCGGTAATAATTGAGTTAGAATTGATTGTTTTTCACACTTCTATTTTTAGTAGGTCGTTGGTGGTAAAATGAGAAAATTTATTGCGCTTTTCTTAACTTTTTCCATACTGCTCGTTACCCTTTCGCTCGGCATTAGTGTGTCGGGCTTTGCCGCTTCCGACAACTCCGGCACAGCCGCGGGAGAAAACTATGTGGCAAATGAGCTGATTATCACCTACGCGGCAGATACAGCCGACACCCGCTCCCTGCCGCTTGAAAGTGCGCAAATTATTGAAACGGATGCGCTCGGTAGCAGCGATGAAACCGTAATTAAAGGCACGGTGGAATACGGCACGGATATAGAGCAGCTTTGTGAAGAGCTGGAACAGCGCGAAGATATTGTGTGCGCCGACCCGAATTACATACAAAAAATTGATGAAATTGACATTCCGGATGAAGCCAGGCGCACCGGCTCGGATTTCAATGCATTTAACTGGTACCGCGATGCGTTGCACCTGACCGATGCATGGCGCACAGCGGATACCTTGGGCAGTGAGGATATAGTGGTTGCGGTGATTGATACGGGTGTCAACACCGAGCACAAGGACTTACAAGGTGCAATGTGGACAGATGCCGAGGGGCATTACGGCTACAATGCAATCGAACAAAACTATGATGTTTCGGACTCCTATGGTCACGGCAGCAACGTGGCGGGTATTATTGCCATGCGCGCAAATGACTACGGCTATGTCGGCATAGCGCCGCAGGTGAAAATTATGGCATGCAAAGCCGCAACCAACCAGTTTCTAACCGATACCGATATTCTCGCCTGCTTAAACTATGCGGTGGATAACGGTGCCGATATCATTAACATGAGCTTCGGCTCCAAAACACTTTCCCCCACCATGGCGACCGCTTACCAAAGAGCGAGCGCAAAAACGGTACTCATTGCCGCAGCAGGTAATGATGGAAATGATGCCGCCTTGCAGCCGCAATACCCTGCCGCTTGCGGCGGTGTAACCGGTGTGATGAGTTACGGCTCCACCAAAAAATCGGATTTAACCAACTATACGATTGATAACGGAACACTCTCCGTTTTTTCCAATTATGATAAAACGGGGAGATTCTACCAAATCGCCGCGCCCGGTGTGGAGATTGCGGGTCCTGCCCCCACCGGCAGCAACACGGGCTTCACTTTCAAATCCGGCACCTCGCAGGCAACGCCTATTGTAGCGGGTGCCGCGGCAATTTATTTAAGCCTGCATCCGGACGCTACGCCTTATCAAGTGCGCAGTGCCATTACGGATTCGGCAAATGAAACGGTGGCGGGCTACGGCGACAAGCTCACGCGTTATAAAAAAATCAATTTAAGCGCTATGTGGAGCACCGCTCCCTGTGAGGACAAAGCGGTCAATCTTTCAGCCGATGCAAAAAATATCCTTTCCGCCTGCTTGGATATGCCGTTAGACACCGTGCACCAAAGCGAAATGCAGGCGTTAACCGTGATTCCCTATACCGCTGCGCAGATGTGCCGCACGCATTTAGAAGCACTTGCCGAATTAAACACAGTTCAGTTTTTGGAGCTGTATGCACTGGATTTAACGGATGCGGAAATGGCGTGGCTGAAAGACGCCTCCTTCAGCCGTTTATATGAATTAAATATTTCAAGCAACCCGCAATTAACCGCTTTGCGCATTGGTGAAAACACAGCGCCGAAGCTGCGCTACTTAAATGCGGATAACTGCGCTTTAACCGCTATTGAAGGCTTGGAGCACTTGCCTTTGCTCTACTCACTATCCTTGAGCGGTAACGGCTTTGTTTCATCCTATGATTTTGAGCACCTTCACGATGTTAGCGTGCTGACACTCTCGCGCTGTAAACTGCAGGATGTCGGCTATTTCCCGCAGCTGCGCAGCCTTGTATATTTGGATGTGAGCGAAAACTATATTTGCGATGTGTCGCCGCTCGCTGCCTTTAGAGGCTATCATTTGGATATTTCCTCAAATCCTTTAAATTTAGGTGTCAGCCAAGGCGATATACTGCGCATTATTGAAAAAAACATACGCAATAACCGCTATGATTACGACGATATCTATTTCAATCATACAAATGAAAACGGTGTTTCCGACAAGACATATATTCCGGCAAAAACGATGCGCGTGCAATCACTCACCGTGCCGCGCACGGCGCAAAGCGCAAAACTGAATGTGCGCATTTTACCGGAAAACGCCAATGTCGGCTCTGTTTGGTCTTGCCGCGTAAAGGATAAGGATGTCCGCTTTGAGCGCAGCACGGCATCATTAAGCTGGGACAGTGCCGCAATAATCACATCCAAGGAATTTGAATGTGAAATTATCCCCTGTGCCGGCTTTGCAAATATTTCGGTGCATGTACGCATTACAGCGCCGGAAATATTGGAATATTACACACCCGCGCACGGCAACAATTATTTAGTCGCGGGCAGCGGCACGGAATACATTCAAATTGCAAACCAAATCTTTGAAAGCTATACACAAAGCGGCGATACACGCATTTTTGACCTGTCCGAGTTGCGTGAAAGTAACCGCAATAAGCCCGCGACCGCTTTTGACAATGCGGGTGCAGGCAATACTGTGGCACCGCAAGCCGTTCAAGAGCTTCCCGCCGCTGACTCCGCAACCGGTGCGGCAGCCGCCCTGCTCGATTTCAGCGCGGATAAAGAGACCTACTCCACCTCTCAAACGGCTACCCTAAGCGCACGCGCAAGCGAAGCGGTCAACTTTGTCAAATTTTATAATTACAACACAAAGCAGTCGGTCATAGTCGGCGATTTTACCACACAAGAGGATGTGCGCATTTTCCGCATATGCGTACCGATTGAAACAAAGGGCGATTATTATTGGAAAGCGTATGCCGGCGAAAGCGAAGCATTTGAAAATGCACCTTTACCCTTGCGCTTTCATGCAGTGCAAAGTGTTTGTTCTATGCGCCTGAGCACCGCACAAGGCTCCGAGATTTATATGAACGGTGAGGAAGTTCAGCTGCAGGCGGAATTTTTACCCGAAAGCGCAGAAGTCGGCAAGGATTTGAGCTTCAGCTCCTCCGATACCGATATTGTCACCGTCACCGACAGCGGCAAACTGCAGGCGAAGGATTACGGCAACGCCATCATCAGCGCCGAAAATGAAAACGGTCTTTGCAGCCGTTTCCCCGTTTTTGTTCTCCCGCCCAAAATGAGCACACCCGAAGTGACCAATGCCACCTATCCCATGGACACAACGGTAACTTCCTATACCAAGGGCGCAAGCGATATTATCCTTCAGGATGAGGACGGCAACGAAACAACACTTTCCTATGAAACGACAGCTGCCGCTTCCGATAAAGAGGAATATGATACACTTTGGAGCATCCGCATTACACCGGAGAACTTAACGCCCCAAAAGCTGTTTATCTACGCCGCGGATAAAAGCGGTATTCATGCCAAAACCCCGCATAAAAAAATCGAAATCGCACCCTTGGCGATGCTTGATGACTTCGGGTTTGAGCAAGAAGAATATCACTTTAGCAGAACAGCAGCGGATGCGCGCGTGAGTGTCATTACCAATCCGGAAAACTTCACGGCATTTGAGTGGAGTGTTTCCGATACAAGTATTGCAACACTGACCCCTGCCGGCAAAAGCTGCCTGTTAACCCCCAAGAAAAGCGGTACGCTCACCCTGAGCGCCACGGCTATTATAAATGCGCAAAGTGTGAGCAAATCGGTCACGGTCACCTTCGAGCCGGGCGGTATTCTCACTTGCGGTGTAAATCAAACGAGTGTGAACTGTTATGAAACACTAAATGTATTTGCGACCACTGACCGGAGTATTCGCTCCATAAAGCTTACGGATGTGAGCAATTCCCTGTCCGAAACCTATTCGGCTTCGGGCTTTGCCAAGGATAGCGGCGATACCCGCTCTTGGCAGCTGCCCTTCTCTTACAAGCGCGCGAGCAACACACTGCGCGTAACAGCGCAGGATGCCATAGGCGATTGTGACAGCCGCACACTCCGGGTAAGTTCTACCCTGCCCGATAGCGGAATTGCCGCCAACCCTGCATTTGTGAGCGGTGAAGCAGGCAGCAATAAAGCCTTTAATCTCATCACCCTGCCCTCTCGTGCGAATATCAGCACCTTGCGCTACACGGTGCAAATAGAGGATGAAAGCATTGCCTCTTTCAGTGCGGGTACTATTCGCTTCCTAAAAGAAGGCGAAACCACCATGCACTGCACTTATGGCGATATCACAGTGGATGTTCCGATTCGCACTTTCGTAAACATTCAAAGCATTCGCCTTTCGGGTAATGCCAAAAATCTTGCTGTGGGCGAAAGCTACCAAATTGTGCCTGTCACCACCCCCGCTTCGACGCAAAGCTTACAGTATTCCAGCGATAATCCCGCCGTTGCCACCGTCACGGCAGAAGGCTTGGTTAAAGCAGCGGCACCCGGTAAAGCCACCATCACCGTGAGCGCCATTAGCGGCGTGAGTACCACGCTTAAAATCGGTGTGAGCGAGCAATCAGCGGCACAAGAGCTTTCTTTCGACAGAGCGGCTTATGAAGTCGGTGTGGGCGAAGCGGTGGATTGCCTTATCACGGCGAGTGTACCGGTTGTGTGCATCAGCTCCAATGAAAAAGTGATTACGGTGGATGAGGACAATCGCTTTATCGCTCTCAAAGAAGGCACTGCCACCATCTATGCCATGACGGACAGTGCGCACATTGTCAGTGCCAAGGTTACTGTGAGTGCCAACCGCATGCTGACACTTTCCAAAGAGTTGTTAACAATGGATTGTAATACATACACCTTACTCTTTGTCTATCTCTCTCCGAGCACTGCGGATTTAGACGGTGCATGGTACTCCGATAATGAAGCGGTCGCCACGGTCGACCAAAACGGCATTGTTTATGCCAAGAGCAGCGGAACCTGCCGCATATTGTTTGTCAGTGATCGCGGTGAAGCTGCCGCCTGCACGGTACAGGTGAATGAGGCGCAAGTCACTTCCCTGAACTTTTACGATACCGAAATCAATATCAAGGTCAATGAGCATCACTTCATTTTGTTCTCTGCCGATTCCGCGCTCTCAGCGGAAGATGTTGTGTGGGAGAGTGAGGATACTTCCATAGCCGCCGTGGATTCCAACGGTATCATATACGGTTGCGGCAGCGGCAGAACAATGATTAACGCTTACCTGCCAAACGGTGTAGCTTATGGTATTTATGTGAGTGTGTATGCAGATGCGCTCACGCTCAGCGGCACAATTAAAGCGCCGAATGCCACGCTGTATCTTATCGGAAATGATAATAAAACAAATAAACGCTATACAGTGGAAAGCGGCTTCGAGATAGAGAATGTGGACAGCGGCTCTTACACCCTGCGCATCACCGCACCGCATCACACGAGTATTTATGTGTATGAAGCGGAGCTATATGAGGATATGGATTTGGGCACACTGCAGCTTTATAACGGCGATGCAAACCGCGACGGAATTGTAGACCTTGCCGATATTTCGCTGCTTTTGAAAAGCTCTAATTACGGTGCCTCCGCCATGGTATCGCGCAAGCAGTACGATATGAATGATGACGGCACGATTGATGTGCGCGATATTGAAATTATCCTGCTCGCACAAAATTACGGCGGAAAAGATACCTCAATTAATATGTAAATGAATATATAGGAAAAAGCAGATTGATGTCACATCAATCTGCTTTTGTTTTTTGGATAATATTTTGAAAAATACATTCATTTTTTTGAGCAACCAAAGAGTGTTGCTCGAAAATGATTTTGCATGGCAAAATCAAAAACTAATAGTTAATAGTTATTAGTTGATTTTCGCGCCGCGAAAATCACTCCCACTCGACCGTTGCGGGGGGCTTGGTGGTGATATCGTAGACCACGCGGTTAATATGCGCACACTCATTGGTGATGCGGTTGGATACAAGCGCCAAAATATCATAGGGTATCTTTGCCCAATCGGCAGTCATAAAATCATCGGTCGTCACGGCGCGGATGGCGATTAAGTGGTCATAGGTTCTATGGTCGCCCATCACGCCGACAGTGCTCACACCGGGCAGCACACAGAAAAACTGTGCGAGTTCTTTTTCATACCCGTTTTTCGCCATTTCATCGCGCAGTACCCAATCGGCATCCTGCAAAATTTCCACCTTTTCGGCGGTAATTTCGCCGATAATGCGCACACCGAGTCCCGGTCCCGGGAAGGGCTGGCGCCACACAAGCTCCTTAGGGATACCGAGCTTTTCGCCCACGGCTCTGACTTCATCCTTAAACAAATCGCAAAGCGGCTCCAAAATGCCTAAAAACTCCACATCCTCCGGTGTTTTTACACGGTTATGGTGTGTCTTGATAACATCGGCATCGCCTTTTCCCGATTCAATGCAATCGGGATAAATGGTGCCTTGTGCGAAATAGCCTTTATCGGCTTGCTTGCGAATTTCATCCCAAAAGACTTTGAAAAACGCGGTGCCGATGATGCGGCGCTTTTCTTCGGGGTCTGTTACGCCTTTAAGCGCTTGCATAAAATGCGCACCGCAATTCACACGCACAAAGTTCATATCAAACAGTGAAGTGAAGGTTTGCTCCACCTCATCACCTTCATTTTTGCGCATTAAGCCCGTATCGACAAATACGCAGGTGAGCTGCTTGCCGACCGCTCTTGAAAGCAGGCCTGCCGCTACGGAAGAATCCACACCGCCCGAAAGACCTAAAATAACATTTTTATCGCCGATGGTATTTCTAAGCTCCGCAATTTTTTGCTCAATGAAGCTGTCCATTTCCCAATCGCCGGCACAGCCGCACACTTCATACAAGAAATTGGAAAGCATCTTTGCGCCAAATTCGCTATGGGTTACCTCCGGGTGGAACTGCACGGCATAAATCTTCTTTTGCACATTTGCCATTGCCGCTACGGGGCAATCCAATGTTTTGCCGATAATCTCATAGCCCTGCGGCGGAGTGGCGATATAATCGGTATGGCTCATCCACACCGTGCTCAACTCCGGCACATCCCGAAACAGCAAAGAATTGTTGATGTGCTTAAAGGTAATTTTACCATATTCACTCGAAGGCGCGGTTTTCACTTCGCCCCCTGCCATCCATGCAGTGAGCTGGCAACCGTAGCAAATGCCCAAAATCGGCACACCGAGTTCCAAAATCTCCTCTGTGTAATGCGGAGATGCCGGGTCAAACACGGAATTGGGACCGCCGGTAAAAATGATGCCTTTATAGTGATTGTTTTTAATCGTTTCAAGCGACACGGTATACGGCAAAATCTCTGCAAAAACATGGTTTTCACGCACACGCCTTGCAATGAGCTGGTTATACTGCCCGCCAAAATCCAATACTAAAACCTTTTCCATATGTACCCCTTAAAATAAAATCATTACAATTATTATATATTAGCTTAAAACAGTTTGCAAGGAAGAAATGAGTTTGCAACGCAATACTTTTCGGGGACCCCTTTTTTTCGCTTCGCTTTTTGATGCGCGCTATGCGCGCCACCACAACTTGCGCGGAGAGCAAACATCATTGGTGAAACCTGCATCACTTGCGCAAAGCACAAACATCATTTGCACGCAGTGCATGCATCATTGGCAAAGCCGGCATCATTTGCGCGAAGCGCATGCATCATTCAGCGGCTTTGCCTCGCATCTTATTCTGTTTTTCTTAATAAAAATTGCCTCGGCGGGGTGCCAAGGCATTTTAGTATGAATTATTTTACAACTGCTTTTGCTAAGATTTTTGTATTGTATGGACTGCCGCCGCCACGGGAATTATAGGCTCTGACCAAATAATAGTTGGTTCCCTTCGGCTGTTTTTTTGCGACAAAAGATTTTCCCGAATAATTATTCACCAAGGTGATATACTTACCGGTTTTAGTATCATAGCGGTATACTCTGTAACTTGCCGCACCCTGCACGCTGTTCCAGCTCAGCTTCACATCCTTACCCGACACCTTGGCAGTCGCCTTCGGTGCCTTGCACAGGGTGATGCCATATGCACGACCGGCTCCGGAAAAATCGCTCAATACTTCCTTGCCGGCAGCGTTAATATAATACGCTCTGACAAGATAATCATACCTTTTTCCGCTTTTGCGGTTTTTCACTGTATAGGTCAGTTTAGAAGTGCTGGCAACTCTTTGGTAAACAGACTTGGAATCCAGCTCATATATCCCGTAATACTTTGCGCCCGGCACCTTTTTCCACGAAAGCTGCACAGCGTTTACACCGGTTTTATCCACTTTTAAAGTGGTGTTGCCCAGCTTAATGGTAAAATCTCGGTAATACTTGCCGGTATACTTGCCCTTAAAGGTAATGAGCGCGCGGGTTTTTTTGCCGACTACGGAGTTATTTTGATAACTTACATCGTAATATTTGCTGCTGATTGTCTTGCCGCTTCCGTCTTTAACATTGACTTCCGGTGTTTTTTTCTTTCCATCATAAGTAAATACGGTCTTTTTTAATGCAACACCCTTAATACAGGGAATCACTTTTTCTTCACTTTTATAGGAACACTTGGTACAGTATTCATAATACTTTCCGTCTGTACCGGGACCCGCCTTTACCACGACCTTTTCCTTTAACGTATGACTACATACATCAAGCGGCACCGGGTCTGTGTCCCAGCCATCCGCAAAAGCGATAAAGCTTGTGGAGAAAATGCTCAAAACAACAAGCATTGCTATCATAGCACGCATTATCTTTTTCATACTATTTCCTCCTTAGTAATTTCCATTTGCCCTGCCCGCCTATTTTATAGGCATAATCGGTGTTTCATATTTTTTGGTATCGGTTACCGTGGGATTTTCATCGGACTTTTTGGAAGAGTCTTTTTTAGAACCGCTTTTTTCTGAGGCATCCTTTTTGTCGGAAGAACCTTTTTTGCTGCTGTCATCCGACTTGGCGGTTGTCGTCTGCTCACCCTTTTTGGTGGTGCCATCTTTTGCGCTCGGGTCCTTACCCTCGCCTTCACCATTGGCATTGGTGCCTTTTTCCACATTGGAAATATCCTCTGAATCCATGGTGACCATGCCGCCGGTTGCATCGGTATCGGCATCTTTTTTCTTACATGCTGCAATAGACAAAGCCATTGCGAGTGCTAAAAAAATGATAAGTATTTTTTTCATAGTGCTCTCTCCTTATTTCTCTACTGATCGAGTATAGAAACATTATACTGTTTTTTCATAACCCTGAAATTAATAAAATGTAAACTTTTTATGAATCGGAGGGCCAGGTGATTTCCACATCGGTCGCATCCTGTTTAGCGCCGGCTGTTTTGCCGGAGCCGCTCTTGGCGGATTGAGAATTGCCGTTGCTGCCGCTTTGTGCGGTTGTTTTGGACAAGGATGCTGTTGCCACATTTTCTTTAGAGCCGTAGTCATAAAACTCATGCGCGCTCAGCCAAATTCTGCCCGGCACAAATTTATCCCTTGCCGCCTGCAGCTCGCTGATGGTGACAAACTGATAGCCCTTTGCCATCAATTCATCCACCGCTTTGAGCACACCATCCGCCGTGGTGTCATAAATGTCATGCAAGCAAAGAATATCGCCACCGTCTGCCCCGTTGGAAACAACCGCATTGTAAACCGCTGAAGCATCTCTCGTTTTCCAGTCTATGGTGTCAACATTCCACATAATCATATCATAGCCCATATCCATCAAGAGCTTTTGAATATCATCATTATAACTGCCCTCGGGCGGTCTGACATGGGTGGGTTTTTGACCGGTGTGCTTTTCAATTAACGCAGCCGTTTCGCTGATTTGCTTTTTGGTGCCATCTACCCCTAAAGACGGGAAGGTGGAGTGGTCATAGCCGTGAATCCCGATTTCACAGCCGCTATCGGCAATCAGCTTGCTCATTTCCGGATTTTCGGATACCATTTGACCAAGCTCAAAGAAAGTGGCTTTTGCCCCTCTCTCTTTCAAACCGGTTACAAGCTTTTTGGTAGAATCCGTACCCGGACCATCATCAAAACACAGTGCAATCATCTTTTTAACACTGTCGGTGCTGCCGCGTGAATCCACCGTGGTGGGTTCGGTCGGCTTAGGCTTGGTAGTTTGCTGCTTAGTGGTTTCTTCAACCGCGGTTGTCTGTGTTGTTTCTTCAGTGTTATCGTCCTTGTTTCCTGCCACGACAAATACAACAACTGTCGCAATCACCAGTAAAACCGATACAACGATGATAATCCACTTTGTTTGATTTCTTTTTTTCACTTCTGTACCCCACAATTTATAAATAGCTACTTATAATTTAAGTATATCACTGCTCTATTTTGCTGTCAATGTATTTTGTATAAAATCAATAAAATTTTATTCTTTTTTTTGTAAAGTGTGTTGAGAAGAAAATTTCCGCCGCGATTTAAAAATTCATTTGACTTATGAGCGAATATTTGTTAAAATATAAATCTATTAAATTTGTGTAGCGGAGTATTTATGAATGATATTCATAAGCTTGAGGATGAAAACAGCGGTACCATGCAGTTTTCACTATCCAAGACCAAGCATGTTAATATAAAAAAGCCGGCAAAAAAGATTGATGTTTTGTCGCAAAAAGAAAAACAAAAAGAGCTTGATGAGCTCAAAATGGAAGAAGAGCTGCTTAAAAACCAGGTCACACCCACCGAGTTTGAAGATGTTTTTTCGGATGAGGAGAAACAAGAGGAGGAAGCCGTAACGGAATCCGTTGTCTCGGTAGAAGAAGTTTTTAAGCAAAGCGCCGACATGATTAATGAGGATTTTCATGACGGCACGGAGGAAGAAGACACCGAGCCTTCCGCTAACCCGAAATTACGAAAAGCCGCCATTATTTTAGGCATTATTTCCGGCATTATTGTTTTATTAGCGGCAATCGCTATCGGTATTATCATTATTTTTTAAAAAAACGGCACAGTGTGCCGATATAAGGGCTTGTAGCTCAGTTGGTCGAAGAGGCTTGCCGCTGCCGGTGGCAGATGAAGGCAAGACGATGAGTGAAAAAACAAGGAGCAAGGCGACGCGCTCAAAGCGAGCATTGCGAGATTTGCCGAGCGGCGCAAGGTGTCGCGAACGCCAAGGTTCCGGGCACCAACTCCAAATCTTTGATTTGGCAAGTTGGTCGGGTTCTTATGTTTTTGGCGGGTAGAGCGCTGCGTAGCAGAGCGAACCAAACGATAACTTAACAAAAAATTTAATACGGGTTCATAGCTCAGTTGGGAGAGCGCTGCGTTCGCAACGCAGAGGTCGAGGGTTCGAGTCCCTTTGGATCCACCAAGAAAGAAGACCATTTTTGATACAATTCAAAAATGGTCTTCTTTCAATTAAATCCACCTGACGGTGGATGAAATCCTCGCAAAACTCGGATGAAATCACTTCGTGATGAAATCCGCCAAGGCGGATGGTGGATTTGATTTCATCCAAAATGTGTGCATTTTGGATTTCATCGGGCAAAGCCCGATTTCATCTTTTGCATCGCAAAAGATTTCATTTACATTTCTCCCTGCAAAGGGAGTTTTTTTATACCCCGTGGAAAAACTGCATACTCCGTAAAAAAACAGACCATTGCAACTCTTATGCGATATAAGAGTACAATATCAAGTTTTCTGGATATCACTTTTTGGAAACTGGTCATTGCCAGCAGAGTTGTTATATCTATTGATTTTCAGTGAACGAGGTATCACACAACTCTGAAATTGAAGTTGTTAAATTAATCAAATCCATTAGATAATAAAACATTTCGTCAGATAGTAACACTGTAATGACACTCGAATCATTTAGTTCAAAATATTCATTTTTATGATACTCATTATTCATTAAAGCGCTCATGTCGGAAACAACATCCATTAATTCTAATGAATATCAATTTTCATAATATTGTTTTTTCTTTAATTCCTCTGTCCTTTTTTTATACAAAACAGAAATATCATCTGCATCACACCCCATATTTCGATTTAAATTAGAGGAAGTATTAATAAGAAAGTCATTTATTATTTTGCTTTCAATTTCCTCATCAGACAAAGTATTGCAAAACTTATAATGAACAATAAATGAAATAATAGACAAAATATCTGCTATTACATATTTATTCTTTCTAAAAAGTGGTTTAGCGTTAATTATTGCCATTGAAAAATATCGCAATTCCAATGAAAAATCACTTAGTTGAGATGCGCTTGCCGGTGAAGGTGTTAACGGATAGATTTTTACGGATTTTGGAATGCCGCCAATTGTATCTTGTTCGGAATTTTGAGCAGATTTGGTTTGCGTTGCATGAGTTATATTTCCTACGCCTGCTTTTGGCACTTTTGGTTCTTCGATATTTTGCCGTTTAGCACTTTTGGTATACACATCTTTTTTGTTATTTCGTAATGGTGAAGCAGTTTTTTTAATAAAACACATTTTATCATAATCATACTGCTCTTGCGTAATATACCCAAGCTGCAGTTTTTTGTCCATTATTGCAAAATATAATGCTATTGCGTTATTGTCTGCTTTTAATATTTCGGCACCGGTTGTTGACTTGATAGCATTCAATGTACATTGACGTAAAACGTTTAAAGCACCTTCGGTAGCGGTACAATTTGTGCGAGCAAGCAAATCTGCATACTCTTTCCCGCCGGAATTTAAAATAACTTTACGAGAACGCTTGTAGATACGCTTAATTTCACTTGTCATTACAAAGTTTGGATTATCCGAAAAGAACTTGTCAATATACTCTATTGAGAAGTATCTTTTACTCCCTTTTTTAGGTTTGTTGTCAATTCTATTTCTGGCAATAGCGACCACAACAAAAAGAATAACACAAAGGCTTGCCGCTATAAAAAAAGTTTTAGTATCCATGTTGCGTTCCTCTTCACTTCTATTTAAATCTTTCTTATTATATACTATTTTTGCAACACAATCAATAAAAAGATATGTGTTTTCGGGTATAACTATTTGGGGTAAAAATTCAACATTGGGGTATAAAAATTTTGCTTGGGGTATAAATTTTTTCTTTGGGGTATAAAATTTCCGCTTGGGGTATAAATGATTTTTGTATCATCGAGAGCATAGAAAGACAAAAAACACAGCATCCCATTTTGGGTGCTGTGTTTTTTTATAGTAAATGGGACTCGAACCCTCTATTTTGAAATTTCGAACGCAGCGCGGGTTCATAGCCCAGCCGGGAGATCAAGGGGTGAAAAGGTTTTTACAATGCAAAAATGACATTTCAAATGAAATGCCGCTTTAAACTCAATACAGTTCTCGGTGAAGAATGACTATAACGATTTTTCGCTGATAAAGTAGCCATCAATATGTCCTTGTATAACAAGAACACATTCCTGATGAAAAAAGGTGCACAAATCTTTCGCAATCTCATCTACAACTTTCTTCTGTGCATTGATTAGTACCAATACAAATGAAGTCTCCTCGGTGTATTCACCGTCATCATGAAAATATCCGCCTTCTTCAACATCGACAGAAAAAGCTACATTATAATTACGGCACACATTCTTCAACACGCTCATATATTTTTCGGTCGGGTGTATCTGCTCTTTGGTTTGAGAATCATTCAGCCCTATATATATTTTGGTTTCTGTCATGCGCAGCTTTTCGTTTTCAGCCTGCATCGGAGTGCCGCCGGAGTGCTTATCGTGCACTGATTGAGCAACAGTACCGATTACCTGCTTTTGATGCTCTCTCCACAGTTGGTACAATATAGCACCGTTATTATATGAACCGTTCATATCGTTAACCTCACAATCATTTTTATTGGTATCACGGTATAGAGAATACCGTTTCATTTCATTTCCAATTATAGCAAATACAGGCTCATTTTTCAACAATGAACATCCTCGGAGTAAACTTGGCGGTTCTAACGGACTCTGCGGTAAAAATTCCCTGCAAAATAAAGCGTGCTAATTCTTAAACAAACCGGGCTTTTCTGCCGCAATCGCTTTTTTACATAATATGACACAGAATCTAAAAGAATAAAGCATTTTAACTCTTGCCTAAGTAAATTGGTAGTTAATGAAAATAATTTATTTTAACAATTTTAAGTTTAATATGGAAATATTTATTATTTGTGTTATAATATAATAAATATACAGTTTCGGAGGGATTCAATTCATGAACAAAACATACACAAAAAAGGAGCTTGTAGGATATCTGACAGGACTTGCCGGGCAAAATATTCTTTACAATATCATTGCCACGGGTTTAGCGTTTTATTTCCAAAGCGTTATTTTCCTCCCTGCAATCGCCTGCTCTCTCATCTTTGCGCTTGCGAGAGTATGGGATGCCATAAACGACCCGATTATGGGTACCATTGTAGATAAGACGAAAACAAAGTGGGGCAAATGTAAGCCTTATCTTCTCTTTGTTCCCGCAGTGATTCTCGTAACGACAATCATTCCGTTCTTTAACAGTATGTATGCAGAGCCAAACGATATGCATGAGGTTGCTTTGCAGGATAATTCCAAATATACTGCTTTTGTTGAGAGTGACCTTACAAAAGAGCTTGAATATGAAGGTGAAACATATTATTTTGTTCCGGCAAACGGTACATGGGAATTAGAAAGGGATGCAAACGGGACCCCCCTTACCGATGAAGACGGCAATACCATAAAAACCGCTGTTATGGTATACAGCGGCGACAAACACACCCCCGTTGAGGACAAAACACTCGCCGAAACTGTTTTACAGGAATTTCAAAATGAATACGGCTTTGAAAAAGCCACCGGCACAAAGGCTGTGCTCATTATTGCTTGGGCTGCATTCTCATATATCCTTTGGGGTATGACATACACTATTGGCGATATTCCGCTTTGGGGCGTTACCAGCCTGATGACAGAGAACCAAAACGACAGAGCGAAAATACTCACCCTTGCGCGTGCTGTTGCTAATGTAGGTATGATAGGAACGCTGTTCACTATGATTGCGCCGTCTTTCCAGGGTATGTATAAAGCGCGAGGAATGGACGAAGCACATTCATTGCGCATGGCATATATAACCCTTGCTATTGTTATGACTGTGTTTGCCACCATTCTGTTCCAGTTTGCAGGTTTCTCGGTCAAGGAAAGGGTGAAGAGCCAAAACACCAAGAAATACACTGTTAAAGAAAACTTTCAAATTATGTTCGGAAACAAGCCTTTCCGCCAAATCCTTATTTCCGGTATTCTCAGAAGCCCCATTCAGCTGCTTGGCGTAGTGGCCATGACGCTTGTAATGTATTATTTCTTTAACAACAACATCGGCGGAACTTTATTTGTAGACGGCTCGCTGAATGTTACCTTGGTTTTACAGGTTTTCACTGTAGTTTTCGGATTGCTTGGAGGCATGATAGTCTTCCCGCTTTTCACTCCCAAACTTATTACAAAATATGAGAAAAAGAAGTTATATAACTTCTTCAGCCTTGTCGGCGCAATTCCCTTTGCCGGAATCTTTGTATTCTTTATGATTTCCGGAGGCAACATTCTTACTTGGCCGGGCATGATTGTGATGGCGATTCTGTTCTTCATGGCAGGCGCTTCCATGGGTTCGCTGAATGTTTTACAGTCTGTTATGATTGCAGACTGCGTGGATTATGAGGAATACAATACAGGCGTTCGTCCGGATGGTGTATTCTTCTCCGGACAGTCGTTTATCACCAAACTTTCCGCAGGTATCGCATCTTTGATTTCCGGTGCGGTATATGCGATTGTTGAGTTTTCCGATAAGAATGTTGCGCTGCTCAACAACGCTCTTGTCAATGGTGCGGATTTCAAAACGTATAATGACGGTAAATTTGCAGCAGCAATGTTTTTCCTCATTTCGATTCCGCCGGCAATCGGTATGATACTTGCGGCGATTCCCACCCTGCGCTATAAGCTTACCGATAAAGAGCATACGCGTATTCTTGAAGAGCTTATTGAGCGCCGTGGTGAAATCACGGAAGGTGCACCTGTAGTCGAGCAGGAAGCCGATGAGAGTGATGAAGCTGTTCAGCTTGAGTCCGAAGAAGAAAAAGAGGAAGAAAAAGAAGCAAAAGCAGAAAAAGATAATACTTAAATCTTTTTCTAACCCGCACCAAGTTGTGTGGGCAACACAAAAATATCTAAAATATTGAGATAATCAATACCACCCGTCAAACGGGTGGTTTGCTCAGGGGCTATAAGCCCCGTTACTAACCCGCGTCTCAAGGCGCGGGCTTTCACTTTGTTCAAGCCTTATTGTTTTTGCCACCTTGGCGTGCCTCTAAAGAGGCTCGTT
>JAFWGH010000119.1 GCA_017512465.1 Clostridia bacterium | reverse complement strand
TCTTTCGAGCCCGCAAATCCTTATTTGAGTGTGAAGTGTGAAGAGTGGAGATTGAAGTTGTGGGCGGGACACCCGCACTCGTTCCGCTTCGCTCTATTTCTTTTAGTGCGGCATTTGCCGCACTAATAATCGGGTGAGGGCGAAGCCCTCCCTTAACTCCACTCTCAACTCTCCATTCTCCAAACTGCAGAGCAAAACTCGTTTTGCTCTGCCCGACAAATCCTTATTCTCGGAGGACAACATGATTTGTTTAAAATGTGGCTATGAAGCGCCGGAAGAAGCGTATTTTTGCAAGAGATGCGGTGCAAAACTACGCGATAAGCACAGCGATACCGTGCATCATTTCACACCGCATGGCGGTGTGAAAACCGAGGTGTGCTATTTTGATATAAACCACGAGCCGTGCGTGAAAGAAAAAGCATGCTTTATGGAATTCAGAGAATATGACAGCGACGGGAATGAAATTTATAAATTCACCGCGCATAAAAAGATAAAAGAAGCAACAGAGCCGCAAGAATAAGAAGCGGCATGCAGGTGCTTTTACAACCGGTATTCTCAAAAAATATGAAAAAACGCTGAAGGGAATCTTCAGCGTTTTTTATGATGGTTTTAATAGGGGTTATGTGTCTGTTTGCAAAAATTCCGCCAGGCGCTGTGTATGGCTCGCATTGTGTATCGCTCTGCCGACAATTTTAGAGCGCAAAAAGCTCACTGCTTCCGAGCGGGCAACTGCCATGCGGTATAGCGGATTTTCGGCAATTTTTTCTTCCGCGCAATAAATGATTTCGCGGTGAATTCCCATCGCCTCTGTCGCTTCTCTGAGCTTTAATTCAAACAGCTCTTTCGTCTCGCTAAAGCGGTACAGATAAGTTGCCGTATCCTCATCGGTAAAAAACTCCAGCGCACAGGCGTTTTCTCTAAGTGCGGCATTCCAATACTGCTCTGCTTGCTTTGTGCGAAAAAGTCCCTTATGCGTGAAAGGCTCATTTAGCGGGAGCTCTGACAAGCGCTTTTGGCGCGCCTGCTTCACGGCGGCGGCAGCGTTCATTAAACGTTCGGCAAAGGGATTGGTGTCATATCCCATTTTGCTGATGGTGTAGACAGTGCCGGAGCACATGGTGATGGTGATGGTATAGCCGGTTAAATCAATGTCTTTTGTAAAGCATAGCGGAATGCGCACGGCAAAGCAGTTGTTTGGTAAGATACACACGCTATCCGCATACAGCGCAATGTTGCCGCGCCCGCTATCACCGGGCATGGCATATTCTCCCTCACAAAACATCATCTGTGTTTCTTCCACAAATAATGCCTCGAGGCTTCTTGCACCGAAGGCGCGTGTCAATTCCTCCCAAAATCCGTCATAGGAAAAGCCGAGCATTGCAATTTCAATGCATTCGCCGCCGAGCGTATCGATAAACACTCTGTGGTTAATCGGGCGCAGTGCCGCCACATCGGCATAGTCCAAAAAGCGGGTGCCTAAATACAGCCCTTCGCGCTCCACGCGAATTTCCGTATCGACCGCGCCGATACTTGCCTGATACTTCATTAGAGCTTTGTACCGCAACTGCCGCAGAATTTCATGCCGGGCTCATTTTCAAAGCCGCAGCTCGGGCATTTGCCGCTCTTTGCCATGGGCGAGCCGCATTCACCGCAGAATTTTAAGCCGAGAGCTACCTGCGCTCCGCAATTCGGGCAGCGCTGTGTACCCAGAGGCGCTCCGCATTCGTTGCAGAACTTACCGTTGCCGGCAGGCTTGCCGCATTTCGGGCACACGGTGGTGCGGGTTTCGAGTTTTCCCTGCCAAACCGTGGCGGTTTCTGCCGCTTCATCTATATTGCAGCGCATTGCCTGATTGCGTGCTTGCGCTACATAGCTTGCTTCACGCGGTGCACAATCGGTGCAAAGACCCTCATCCTCATTCCAGCAATCCGGGCAAACCCACTTGTTACAAGCAGGGCATTTCTTAAATTCCGGTTTTACCTCGGCTTGTGCATTGTCAAAAGCCTGTTCGTACTCCTTGCGCCATTCGGGAGATTCGCCGTTAAAGCGGTTATTGATAGCATCACTGCCGCGCTCTAAAGCCCAGCCCAAATCGCCGGCTTTGCCGCCTAAAAAGCCGCCGATACCGGAAGCCAATCTTCCGAAGCGCTCCGATTTTTGCCGCTGTCCGTAGGTGCTTGAGCGCACAAAGGTGCTTTTGAAGCCGTTGCCGCAGCAATCACAGTAAAACTCAAACTGAAAGCCTGCATCGGTGGATAAATCATTGTAATTGCGTGTAAACGAGTGTAACATAAAGATTCACGCTCCTTTAATTTAATTCTTTTATTAAGTGTAGCATATCGGCTGACAGATATCAAGATATATGCATGAATAAATAATAAAATAGCCCTCTCGAGAGAGAACTGTTTTTGTCGATAAAATGATTATCTCTTGGAGAACTGCGGTGCGCGTCAAAACAAACTGCGCAACAGAAAGAATTTGCAAGCAAATCCTTTAGTGTTTCTTTGTTTGTTTTTCCTTTCCCCAAAAAGTTTGCGTTGCAATACTTTTCGGGGACCCCGAAGATGCTCGTCGTGCACAAAAAAACAGCCCTCTCGAAAGAGAACTGTTTTTGTCGATAAAATGATTATCTCTTGGAGAACTGCGGTGCACATCGTCCAAACAAACTACACAACAGAAAGCATTTGCAAGCAAACGCTTAAGTGTTGTTGCGTTTGTTTGTCCTCTCCCCAAAAAGTTTGCTGCGCAATACTTTTCGGGGTCCCCCTGTGCTGCGCTCGCCGTGCAATGAAAAAACAGCTCTCGCAATGAGAGCTGTTTGGTAATCCGAGTTTGATTATCTCTTTGAGAATTGAGGTGCGCGACGAGCGCCTTTGAGACCGTACTTCTTTCTTTCCTTCATACGAGGATCTCTGGTTAAGAAGCCTGCCTTTTTGAGGGCGGGTCTGAGGTTTTCATCTGCCTGCAATAAAGCTCTCGAAAGACCGTGACGGATAGCGCCTGCCTGACCGGTAACACCGCCGCCGTTTACACGGCAAACGATATCATACTTGCCTTCGGTGCCGGTAACGGCGAAAGGCTGATTAACGATTAATTTGAGAGTTTCAAGTCCGAAATAATCGTCAATATCTCTATCGTTGATAGTGATTTTGCCGGTGCCGGGATATACACGAACACGAGCAACGGAACTCTTTCTGCGGCCTGTGCCGTAAAAATAATTACTTTCGTACATAACTTTTAACTCCCTTCATTAATATTCAAGCACTTCGGGCTTTTGCGCTGCATGATTGTGCTCAGCATCCGCATACACTCTCAGTCTTGTTAAAGATTTTCTGCCGATAGTATTGGAGGGAAGCATACCCTTGATGGCTAAGGTCATAGCCTTTTCGGGATTCTTCTTCATCAAATCACCTGCAGAGATTTGCTTTAAATTACCGATATAACCGGTAAAGTGATAGTACATTTTCTTGTCTAATTTAGCTCCTGTAAATACAGCTTTTTTCGCGTTGATAATGATAACAAAATCACCGCAGTCAACATGGGGCGCAAAATCTACCTTGTGCTTACCGTTGAGGATTTCGGCAGCCTTAGCCGCCACTCTGCCGAGCGGTTTGCCCTCAGCGTCAATCACATACCATTTACGCTCAATCTCGTTTGCCTTAGGCATATAAGTTGACATAATATTACCTCCGTTATTTTTTAATGCCCGACTATCTTAACACATCGGGGCGCATTCGTCAACACAAAAATTAAAATAAATTATATAATCTCTGTTTTTCTCGTGTTTTCTCTTGTTTCTGTATATTTTGCTCAATTATCATTTTTGATTTGACAAGTGTTTTAACATTCTATATAATTTAATGTATCAATTAAAAACATATTATTTTCATGAGAATTGCTCATTTTCTGCACCTTGCGCATGTCCGCGGAAATAACCATCATTTATGAAACAAAGATTATTTTATAAACAAAATGTGTTTCGCCTGTGTATTTTACTTGCGGTGCCTGCGGCGGTAGCTGCGGGAGCGTATGGTTTGCGCTATGTGCTGCTTCTGCCCTGTCCTGTCAAAGCGCACTGGCACATTCTGTGCCCGGGCTGCGGGTTAACAAGGGCGTTTGCAGCGCTGCTTGAGATGCAGATTATAAAAAGTGTTTTGCTCAATCCGGCGGCATTACTGCTGTCGGCAGCAGGCATTTGTTTATATATCGAGCAAATCGGCATGTTTTTCGGGAAGCGTATAAAAATACTGCCGCGCGGTGTAAAAATATATATCATACTTGCCGCTGTATTTCTATTATACTGTATTCTTAGAAATATTCCGGCATTTTCCTCCATCAGTATTGCCTGAAAAATCGGCAGAAATAAAAATAAAGTATGATAAACAGCATGAAAAAGAAAACAGCACTTATCATTATCATTTATTTACTTATCGCCGCACTGAGCGTAACGGCGGTAATTTTGTCGAGCCGCACATATGAGGTGCGGGTTGAGGGTGAGCAAGCACCTGCCAAGGTGGGGCTTGAACATGAGTCGGGCGACAGCGGCACAGTGGAATGTGCCGAAACCGTAACAAAAAACGGCATGACCAAGATTGTTTTGAAACCGGTAAAATCGGGAAAAGAAGTGATAAATATCTCGGTGCAGTATCCGCCGCAAGAGCAAGATGAAGAGGTTTCCTATTTCATCTATTTGCCCATTACCGTAACACGCACCGGCTTGATTTTGGCAAACGGATATGATTTCGGCGGCTATAAATTTATTTGTTTGGGTATCGGGTTGCTGGAATTATTTTCGAGTATACTCTTGTTTATCCGCTTCCGTTATCGCCAAAAGCATAACTTTTTCAACTATCGCTCGGTTTTGGAGCTTGCATTGACCCTTTATTTCGGCATCAGAGGCTTGTTTTATACAGCACTGTTCGCATACGCGATGTGGAGCACCGATATGTTCAGCGCTGACCGTATTTTTACGTTTATCAGCGAAATGTTTACTTTGATTGCTATGGTCAGTATGCCGTTTGTGTGTATCTTTGCACTGTCTTTGATTATCAGCAATATTGCTTTAATTCGCCATGAAGGCTTTGCGGTGAATAATCTGCTGGGCATTTTTATCAGCTTAGTGCTGGGTGCAGGCTCTGCTTTGTGCGTGGCACTTCCCGCCTGGCTTTCACAATATGTTTTTACGGAGAGTGTCGACATTGAGATTTCTATCGCAAAAACCATTATATCGAGTGCGTTTATCTATTTTGAATTATTATTGTTCAGTGCGCGCTTTTGCTGTATTTACAGCGCAAAACGAGAGCCGAGATACAATAAAGATTATATCATTATATTAGGCTGTCAAATTCGTAAAGACGGCACGCCCTTACCGCTTTTGCAGGGCAGAATTGACCGCGCGATTCGCTTTTATAAAAAGCAGCTTGAAACCACGGGCAAGCAAGCTGCCTTTATCCCTTCCGGCGGGCAAGGGGAGGATGAGGTAATACCCGAAGCGCTCTCAATAAAGCAGTATTTAATCGAGCAGGGCATTGATGAAGCGCTCATTTTTCCTGAAACAAAATCCACCTCAACGCTTGAAAACATGCGCTTTTCCGCTGAGATTGCCACGCGCGAAAAGGAAGATGCAAAGCTGGTCTTTTCCACCACTAATTATCACGTGTTCCGCAGCGGTATACTCTCGCGCAAAGCGGGTTTGAAGGCTGCCGGTATCGGTGCCAAAACCAAGTGGTATTTTTGGCCGAATGCGCAAATCAGAGAGTTTATCGGTTTGCTCGCACATGAATATGTGATTAATATTTTGGTGCTTTTAGGCGTTGCCGCGGTATCGGTACTGTTTACCAATGTGCCCGGGCTTATTGAATGGACACTGTAAAAAGCAAGGCTTTGCCTTGAAAATATGAATTGATAAAAACGGGACTGTCACCGGACAGTCCCGTTTTACTATACTTTGTTGTTCATTCTGCGATACAATCATCCAATGCGCGAATAATTGCCGCTTTATCCATGTTTTTGCCGATAAATACGAGCTTGTTCATTCTATCCCCGTAAACCGGATGCCAGGCGGCTTTTAAATCCGGATTCATTTCCAATATCATTTCCTTCTCTTTTTCGGGGAATGCGGCAATCCAATCACCGTCATCCGTGGCGGTTTTTTGTTTACCGCTTTGCTCAAAGATAAAGGCAATATTCGGCTGCTCTTTCACCCAAAACAGACCCTTTGCGCGAATGACCTCTTTGGGCCATTTTGCAAATACAAAGTTTTCGAATTTGGCTTTATCAAAGGGTTTTACATTTTGATAGACAAAGGTGGAAATACCGTATTCCTCCGCTTCGCCTTCCTCGTGATGATGGTGATGATGGTGATGTTCATGATGCTCGTGTTCATGCTCATGATGTTCGTGTTCCTCGTGCTCATGCTCATCATGCTCATGATGTTCGTGGGCTTCATGCATTGTTTCGGAATTTTCGCCTTCTAATTCCATCGCTTTCATCCAGCCGGCACTCGAAACGGTCTTTTCAAAATTAAAATGACCGGTGGAAAGGATTTCTCCGACATCCACTTTGCCGTAATTGGTTTCAATAATTTTGGCTTCCGGCTGCAGTGCTTTAATAACCTCCAGCACTGCCGCTTTTTCGGCGGGAGTAACATCATCGATTTTGTTTAAAACAATCGTGGTGCAGTACTCAATTTGCTGAATGAGCAGGTTTTCAATATCCTCCTCATCCAAATCATGCTTTAAAAGCGCTTTGCCTGCGCCGAATTCATCCGCCATGCGCACCGCATCCACCACGGTGGTAATGCTGTCTAAATACGCCACAGCCGGCAAGTCGAATGACGGGTCACTGCCGTCAAGCATGCAAATGGTGCCCGCAATCGGACCGGGCTCGCAAATGCCGGAGGCTTCAATGAGAATATAATCAAATTTGCCCGAGGAAGCGAGCTCGACAATTTGATTCATCAAATCCACTTTCAGTGTGCAGCAGATACAGCCGTTGGAAAGCGGCACTAAATTTTCATCCTTTTGTGTGACTGCGCCGCCCTTTGCAATGAGCGAAGCGTCAATATTCACTTCGCCGATATCGTTGACAATTACGGCGACTTTATAGCCTTCTTGATTCGCCAATACATGGTTTAACACCGTGGTTTTACCTGCACCGAGATATCCGGTCAGCAGGGAAACGGGTACTAATTTTTTTTGCATTTTCATAAACCTCCTTATTTAATGAAGAATTAATAATGAATGATGAATAATTAAGGGCGACACATTCGCACTTGATTATATTTGTTTGGATTTAATTTGAAGTTTTAATAAAATATACGCAGAATAGATATCATCTTTCTATCTATCAATCGGGTGAGGGTGTCCCTCCCTCAATTATTCACTATTCATCATTTATTATTCATCACAAATAAGGATTTGTGGAGCCCTTGCGGCTCCCAAATCCTTATTTGTCTAAATCTCAATCTCCAACTCCACCGGACAGTGGTCGGAGCCGAAAACATCGGAATGGATTTTTGCACCTTTTATCTTTTCTTTTATTCTATTCGATACACAAAAATAGTCAATACGCCATCCTGTATTTCTTTCTCTTGCGCGCATGCGGTAGCTCCACCAGGAATAGGCACCCTCTTTGTCGGGATACAGCAGGCGGAAGGAATCCGTGAAGCCTGCCTCAAGCAATGCCGAAAATTTGCCTCTTTCCTCGTCGGTAAAGCCGGCGTTGTGGTGGTTGGTATCGGGATTTTTTAAGTCTATTTCCCTGTGCGCTACATTTAAATCACCGCAAAAAATAACCGGTTTTTTTGCATCTAATTCCTTTAAAAATGCGCGAAAAGCATCTTCCCAATCCATGCGGTAATCCAGGCGCAGCAGCTCATTTTTTGAGTTGGGCGTGTAGCAGGTGACAAAGTAAAATGCATCATATTCCGCCGTGATAATTCTGCCTTCTTTATCGTGTTCTTCAATACCCATGCCGTAGCTTACCGATAAAGGCTCTGCTTTTGAAAAAACGGCAACGCCGGAGTAGCCTTTTCTTTCGGCGGAATTCCAGTATTGCGCATATCCCGGTGCGGCAAGTTCAATTTGGTCGGGTTGACATTTGGTTTCTTGAATGGCAAAAATATCCGCATCGCTTTGCGCAAAAAATTCCTCAAAGCCTTTTTTTACACAGGCGCGAATGCCATTCACATTCCAAGAAATTAATTTCATGATTTCACACCTCGCAATTCATCCAAAAAAGTATAGCATATTTTGTAAGAAATTACAAATCTTTATGAAAACGACGAAATTTGTCTCGAAAAAAGCATATCTTTATTGACTTTTATATTAAAATAAGATAAATTATTATTGCATATAAAATTATCAGAGCTATTATTGCGCCCAAAAATCGATAATTTTAGTTCAGCAAATTTATGAAAGGGGATATCCCAAAATGAAAAAAATTATTTCTCTCTTATTAGTGGTACTTCTTGTTACAGGCTGCTTTGCAGGCTGTGCCAAGAATGTAACAATCGATTGTACCTGCGATTGTAATTCTCAAATTGACAACGCAGAGTACTCCAAACTGAAGGCAAACGGCAAATCCGGTGTGGATTGCTCCAACATGCCCGGTGACCCGGCAGGCATTTTAAAGTTATACAATGATGTTGCCAATGCTACCAAAGCAACACCCAACCAAAAGCTTTCCAAGAATGACCCCGGCGCCAAGACAGACATCACTGCTCTTTCCACAGGCGGCTCTCCGGCGGGCGATGGCACCATGGAAACCGTTAAAGGTCTTGTTAAGAACTTTGCTCCTGCAGGTGTCACCAACGATTATACCTTTGTAAACGGTGAAGATTCCTCTGTTTCTGAGGGCGATTCCACCACGAAGGATGTACTTCCCGTAAGCGGTCAGGACTATATGTCCGCGTTGACAGATGCAGATATTTCCGATGCTACCATCGAAAAGCTTGAGGATGGTTATTGGAAGCTCAGCATTTCCGTAAATCCTTGCGAAGTCGAATTCACCGACCCCGAAAATAACCCCGATACTCCGCAAGCGAAGTTCACCGGCGTTATGAAGTCTTCCGATTTGTTGAAGTCCTTCGGTCCCGCACAGATTACATATGCAAAGATTAACTACAAGGAATCCACGATTACTGCGATTATTGATCCGGAATCCGGATATCTTGTACAACTCATTACCCACATGGATTACGGCATTGATGCAACCGGTAAATTGGGCTTCGAGCTGCAAGGTTCCATCACTGTTAAGTCCGACATCATTTATAACTGGACAGAAATTGGCTGATTCGTTTAAACATTAGATTTTTGGAAATGAGTACCAAAAAAGCAAGAAAGGAGTTAGTCAGTTGAAAAAAATAATTGCGATTGTATTAGCAGCTGTAATGTTATTTTCTTTAACAGGTTGCAGCCTGCTGTTAAAAACAGAAACTGTGGAATGTACCTGCCCGGGGTGCCTTGCGGCAAAAAACGGTCAGGACCAAGAATCCAGTGTAGAATATAGTAAACTTCAAGCAAGCTCTAAGTCCGGTGTGGATTGCTCCAACCTTCCTACCGATAAGGAGGCAATCCTGCAGCTGTATACCGATGTGGCAAATGCCACTAAGGCGGCAAAAGAGCAAACTGTGGATGTTATTGCAGAGGGTGCAAAGATTCAAGTCGGCGCCATCATTGTTGATGAAACCGGTAAAGAATTGGCACCGAGCTTAATGCCCACGGCAAATAAACTTATTGATTCTTTCTCACCGAAGCCGGAGGAATACACCTGCGCATTCTCTAACGGTGAGGATAAAAACGGCAATAAGACCACCACGACCGACGATATCAGAACACCCAAAAACACCTTGCCCGCATGGGAGCAGGATTATATGTGTGAGCTGAGTGACGATATGGTCAAAGAGGCTACTGCGGAAAAATTATCCGATGGTTATTGGAAGGTCACCATTATCTTAAATGATGCACAATGTGAAATGACCGACCCGAATGTTACGCCCGATACACCGCATGCACACTGCATGGGTACGGTTCAATCGAAAGATTTGCTTACCGATTTCGGCGGTAACGGCACCATTTATTACGCAGACCTTACTTATAAGGATTCCGCTATTGTAGCGGTTATTGACCCCGAATCGGGTTACCTTGTACAGTTGCACACCTCATTGTTTATTTATGGTGATGCAAAAATGGATGTTAAGTTAATGAGTATCGGTAATGTAACGGCAAGCCTTGAGAAAACCACCTTTATCAATACTTATAACTGGACTGCCATTGGCTAATAACTAATAATAGAGAATAAGATATAACAGAGCTTTCCTTTTGGGAAGCTCTGTTTTTTTATTTTGCAAATTAAATACTATTAATTAATAAATATCGCGTGTTTTAGCCTTTATATTGACACTCTAATAGAGCTGAGCGCTGTTTTCCATTTCACAAACTGTTCACTTTCTTTTCATACAGTTTTAACACCTTCTTTATACTTTCTTCATATTGGGCAGGTATACTAAAGACAAGTTAAGAGACAGACTTAACGTAATGAAATTCAGTAGCGATGAATTGTTTTTCATGTTTTACTCCTAAAGGCGGCAGCCGCCGCCAAGCACATCACACATATGTGTTTATATAAAAACAATGTTTATGCGTTGTTCACTAAAGTCCGAGAGCAATAGTTCTCGGCGCCACGAATCCCATAGTAATATGTTTAGATAAATACTTTTTTCATTTCATGTTTTACTCCTTTTTAACACGGGAGGCAGTTAATATCTTTTCAATTGCTTCCCGGTCACAAACTCCATAGCAATATGTTTTTATAAATAACTTTTTTCATGTTTTTTCCGTTTTTACTCAATGCCGGGAGCATACACTCTCGGCGCCGCATACAACACAGCGATGTGTTTATGATACATTTCATATTTTTACTCCTTTTTAAAGACTGAATATTCAGTCAACTCCTCAAAATGAAGCGGGCAGAGCTTAGGCTCTGCCCGCTTTGGTTTGCTTGAAGTGTTGGAAAAATACATTTTAGAAAAATAGTTTAAGTTTTTTGATAAAAGCATTGCAAAATGGCGATAACTCACTTATAATTTATAATTGGTATTAATTACATTTATATTAGGAAAATGCGTTTATGAAAAAGCTTTTTAAAAGTATCAATCTGACAAAATGGTACACGCTCGTTATCAGCGTGTGCGTTTGTGCGCTTGTGCTTATAAGTGTAATCATCAGCGAGAGCGTGCGCGGTGCAAAGCCGAAATCGGTGGAAGCACCCGAGCAATTAGTGGAACTCGACCAAAAAGATCCCAAGGATGTGGAAAAAGCCATACAGACCATGAAGGTCGAAGCGATGGTCAAGGAAGCGGAAGCATCGGTCGATGAAGATCTTGAAGCGGATGAGAGCAAAATTTGGTCAATGTTTGAAAACTATGCGGTGTTGGGTGATTCGCGCGCCGTCGGCTTTTCTTACTATAACTTTTTAAGGGATGACCGTGTCTTTGCCGCAGGCGGCAATACCATTCGCGACATTCCCGATTTAATTAAGGATTTAAAAGCGATTGCACCCGCAACGATTTATTTGTGCTATGGTTTAAATGATACCGGTATCGGTCATTGGCAAACCGGTGAAGAGTATGGCAAAGAGCTGCGCGAGGTGTTTGATAAGCTCAAAAAAGCATTGCCCGATACACAGATTGTGGCATCCTCTATCCTGCCGGCTACGGAAGCGGCCTTGCAAAATAGTCCCGTGTGGCGCAAAATCCCCGAGTTTGACAAGGCACTCGAGCAGGCATGTAAAGAAAAAGGTGTCATTTATGTAGATAACAGCGAATTAGTGGAAAAGTATATGAGCACGCTTTATGATGAGGACGGTGTGCATTTGCGCCCCGCATTTTATCCGCTTTGGGCGAAGAACTTGTATATGGCAACCGTTTTGGCACAGATTGAGCAATAGGAGTAGTATGAGTAAAAGCAGTTATGTATATGCCGTTCTGCGCTGGGCGGCAGTGATAGGCTTTGTGGTGGTATTAATTATCTTTGCAAGCCAAAATAAAATCAGCAAAGCGGCATTTGAGGATGTAAGCACTGCGGTGGTTGAGAGTGTGGACCTTTCTAAAATGCAAGAGGGCAATGACAGCACCTTTAAGCGCTTATATGGTTTAGAAAGCAGTGATTATGAAGCGGTGAAGCTCTATTGGCCGCTTTCTAATATGGATGCGCAAGAGCTGCTCGTGATTCAGCTCAAAGATGTTTCACAACAAAAGCAGGTTGAGGAAGCGATACAAGCGCGCCTTGAAACACAAAAAAAGAGTTTTGACGGTTATGGTGTAGAGCAATACGCACTCTTAACGGAATCGAGTATTGTCGATGTGCAGGGAAATTATATCCTGTTTGCCGTCGGTGCCGATTATATGCAGGCGGATGCCGCCTTTAAAGCAGCACTGTAAAGGGGGATATATGGCATTTAATCAATTAATCTTTGTATGCTTGTTTTTGCCGTTGAGTGTCATCCTTTACAGAGTGATACCGCAAAAGCTAAAAAAAGCATTTTTAATATTGATAAGTCTTGTCTTTATCGCATGGGGCAATATTACCGACTTATTGTATTTAATTTGCGTGATTATATTCAATTACTTCTCGGCAAGGCAAATTGCCCGCTTGAAAAATGACGGGTTGAAAAAGTATGCACGCTTTGTATTCATTTCGGCGCTTGCGGTCAATATTTTGTTTTTGGGATACTTTAAGTATTATAACTTTTTTCGCTCGCTTGTCGGCTTGCCCGAAGCCTCGTTCGGCTTGGCGATACCCATCGGTATCTCTTTTGTAAGCTTTTCTCTTATTTCCTTTGTGTGTGATGTGTATATGGAAAAAGAGGAGGTACCGCGGTTTTTCGATTTTGTCCTGTTTGTGGTTTTCTTTCCGAAAATCACGAGCGGACCTATTGTCAGCTTCAATGAGTTCCAAAAAATGCTGGCAGAGCATAATCCGAATAAACAAAACCTTAATGCAGGTGCAGAGCAATTTGTTATCGGCTTGGCAAAAAAAACACTGCTTGCAGGTAATTTGAGCATTTTGTTTACCGCGATTTCCGGCGCAGCCGGCCGCTCTGTACTCGAAGCCTGGCTTGGTGCGCTCGGGTATGCCTTTATGCTGTATTTTGACTTTTCGGGTTATTCGGATATGGCAATCGGTTTGGGTAAAATGTTCGGCTATACCATGCCGGCAAACTTTATGTATCCGTATACCTCGGTGAATATCAGTGATTTTTGGCGCAGGTGGCATATCAGTCTCGGTGCCTTTTTCCGCAATTATGTTTACATCCCCTTGGGCGGTAACAGAAAAGGCGAGAAAAGGCAGGTGTTTAACCTCTTCGTGGTATTTTTGCTCACCGGTATTTGGCACGGTGCAAACTTTACCTTTATTGTGTGGGGATTATATCACTTTGTCTTTAATGCCGCGGAAAAACTATTTTTAGATAAAGCGCTCAAAAAAGTACCGCATGTCATCCGTTCGCTGTTTACCTTCGTAATAGTGGTTATCGGCTGGGTATTTTTCTTCTCCGATTCGCTCGGCGGTGCTTTTACATATTTGGGCAATATGTTCGGTGTCGGCTGTACAGCGGGCGCGGGCGGCTATTATCTGTGGTCATTTATCATTTTGCTGCTTATCTCGGCATTCTGTGCGCTGCCGCTCGGACATAATATCATGATAAATATTAAGAAAAGAAAAGCAAAGTTTTATTTGCCGGTAAGAGCGGTAGTCAATGTGTGCTTGTTTTTGTTATGCACGGCTGCCATGGTCAGCGATACCTATACATCCTTCTTGTATGCGGCATTTTAAGGGAGGGCAAAGATGAAAGCGCAAAAAGAATCTTCCAAAAAAAGAATCATTGTATCCTTTGCGGGCGTTTTATTCAGCCTTTGCCTGTGCTTGGGCGTATATACCATGCTGCGCCCGTCACGCGAATTTTCCCAAACAGAAAACCGCAAGCTGGCGGCATTTCCGCACTTTTCGGTTTCCGCTTTGCTGGATGGCTCCTATACAAAGGATATTTCCACATGGTTTAATGACCAGTTTGCCGGCAGAGACATGTGGACAGGATTGAATTTAAATGTTAAAAAAACACTTGGGCAAAAAGAAAACGGCGGAGTGTATATCGGCAAAAAGGGGCAGCTGTATTTGAAGCCGGAAGAGCCGAATATGCAAAGTGTGAATAAAAATGTGCAGGCAATGAATGATTTCTCCAAGCAGTTTAAGAAAGTGAATTCCTATGTCTGCATCGTGCCCAACGCCGTGACCGTGCAGGGCGGCAATCTGCCCAAGGATGCACCGATACCCGACCAAAAGCAGTTTTTATCAGATTTAGGGCAAAGCCTTGAAAATCAAAGCTTTATTGATGTTAGCGATGCACTTGAAAAAAATAATGATCAATATATTTATTATTTAACCGACCACCATTGGACCGGTGCGGGCGCGCAAACAGCGTTTGAAGAAATTGCCGCGCAGATGAAACTGGGAAAAGTGACCGAGGATTATGAGAAGGTGACGGTGGCGGATGATTTTAGAGGCACACTTTGCTCTAAAAGCGGCGCGACCGGCTCGAAGGATACGGTAGAGGCATATTTGCCGAAAACAGATATTATATACAGTGTGGAATATGTCAGCGAGAAGGAAAAAACCGCCACGATTTATAAAACGGACGCACTGCAAAGCAACGATAAGTATACTATATTCTTCGGCGGCAATCACCCGCGCATTGATATTAACACCACGGCGCAAACAGGCAGAAACCTGTTAGTATTTAAGGATAGCTATTATAATTGTCTTGCGCAGTTTATGTGGCCGTATTTTGACTCGATTATTATTGTTGACCCGCGTTATTATTATGAGTATGCCGGCAATATTGTTAAACAGGAAAATATCACGGATGTTTTGTATTTATATAACGCCGACACCTTCGGAACCGACAGCAGCCTGTATGCAGTGCTCGAAGCGCCGGCAAAATAAACGGCAGAATATTTAAATTATAATGTAAATAATATATAATATATACATTAATATGAAAGTATAGCAGGGAGTAAGCTCCCTGCTATACTTTTTTGCTTAATGTCTTTAGACTGTTCCGCCGCGCGGAACAAACAACCACCCGCTATGCGGGTGTGCAACAAATGTTATACATAGTAAACGCTTTGAGGGTGGAGTGTGAAGAGTGGAGAGTGGAGTTGATGGCGGG
>JAFWGH010000118.1 GCA_017512465.1 Clostridia bacterium | reverse complement strand
CGGCACATCGGTGACAATTTATTAATTGAATATATGACAAAAGAACCGAGATGCAACATCTCGGTTCTTTTGTCATATTGCCTATATTATTATATATTTTTTCAGTAATTAGTTAAAATTATTATAGCCCTATTGACATTAAAAATAGGGAATAGTATAATAATTTTAAATTAGATAACTATGTTAATTAACTACGGAGTTTATTTGAATGGTTAGAATTTCCAAAACTGCAGACACTTTGTCCTTGTTTTATAACGACAGGGAAGTATATCACATCAGCGTGGGTGAGCCTTTTTTCTATATCGGTATCGGCGATACCGACTATAAAATGAGTCACGGCAGCTTTAAAATTTCGGAAAGCTTTCGGCACCGCGCAGTGGTTAAAGTGAAGCGTATTGAGCTTAGCGATGGCGTTGCCACACTTTTCGGCAATACCGGCAGTGTGCGCATTGAGTGTGAACAAGACCGCTTTAAATTTACTCCGTGCGGCTTTAAAAAGTACAACCGCATGCTGGTGCGCATTCCCGCTGCGGCGGATGAAGCGGTGTACGGCGGCGGTGAAAATTTCACTGAATTTAATCTGCACGGCAAGCGCTTAAATGTGTGGGTTGCCGAGCATATCAACGGCTTGCAAATCGGCAAGAAGTTGGCAAAGCAGATAGTCGGTATCAAAAACAGCGAGAGAAAGCAGGCGCTTTCTAAGTACGAAACCTATTATGCGCAGCCGACCTTTATCAGTTCCAAAAAGTATTATTATCATTCCCTGACAACCGCCAGGTGTGTGTTTGATTTCGGTTATAAAAATGAGTGGAACATGATTCGCACCGATGCGCTTGCACCGTTTTATATCGGTTTCGGCGAAAGCTTTGAAGCACTCATGCAAAATTTAAGTGAAGTGCTCGGCAGGCAGCCGGAGCTGCCCGATTGGGTGTATGACGGCATGATTTTAGGCGTGCAGGGCGGCACACAGGTGATGCTTGATAAATTGGCAACCGCCGAAAAAGCCGGCATTCCCGTAAACGGCTTGTGGATTCAGGATTGGGAAGGCAGGCGCGTGACAGCGGTCGGCAAGCAGCTGTTTTGGAACTGGGAATGGGACAGCACCCTCTACCCCGGGTTAGATAAAGAAATACCGGCACTCGGTGCCCGCGGCATAAAAGTGTTGGGTTACATCAATCCGTTTTTGGCAGTGGAAAAGCCGCTGTATAAAGAAGCGAGCGCAAAAGGGTATTGCGTTAAAAACAAGGCGGGAGAGGATTACCTCGTAACCATTACCACCTTCCCTGCGGCAATGGTGGATTTAACCAATCCCGATGCATATGCGTGGATAAAACAGATCATTAAAGAAAATATGATAGATTTCGGCTTCTCCGGCTGGATGGCGGATTTCGGTGAGTATTTGCCCACAGATTGTGTGCTTTACAGCGGTGAGAATCCCGAGCTGGTACATAACACCTGGCCGGCGCGCTGGGCACAGGCGAACCGTGAAGCGGTAGAAGAGAGCGGCAAGCTCGGAGAAATTATGTTTTTCACCAGAGCAGGTTATTCCGCTACGCCGCGCTACTCAACCATGATGTGGTGTGGAGATAACCATGTGGATTTTTCTAAGGATTTCGGGCTGCCGTCCGTCATCCCCGCGATGTTAAACTTAACCTGCTGCGGCTTCGGCTTATCTCACTCGGATATCGGCGGCTATACTTCGTTCTTTAATTTAATGCGCAGTGAAGAATTGTATATGCGCTGGAGCGAGATGAATGCTTTTTCACCGCTCATGCGCGGCCATGAGGGACTTAATCCCGATATCAATGCGCAGTTTGATGCAAGTGAAACCGTGCTCGCACATGATGCGAAAATGACAAAAATTCACACAGCGCTTGCGCCGTACTTAAAACAACTTGTAAAAGAAAATGCGGCAAGCGGCTTGGGTGTGGTAAGACCCCTGTTTTTCCACTATGATGAGCCGCAGGCGTATGAAGAAGCGTATGAATATCTGCTGGGCAGAGACTTGCTCGTTGCCCCCGTACTCAAACCTGGTGTCGCAACGCGCACGGTATACCTGCCGCAGGATGAATGGATACACCTGCACAGCGGCAAGGAATACGGCGGTGGTATTGTAGAGGTACCGGCACCGCTCGGGGAAATACCGGTGTTTGTGCGCAAGTCAGCAGCAAAGCTGCAAGACATACTAATGCGCAATTAAAGCTTGCAACAATTCTTGTTGCATTTTCATGTGCCGCAAGCGGCACCACCACTTGCTAACTGCCAATAGGCTAACAGCTAATATGCTAAAAATGAATGTTATATATGGAGGCAAAAGTAAATGAAGTATTTTTTAGACAGTGCAAAGATTGATGAAATCAGAGAAGCGTATGAGACCTTCGGGATTGATGGCGTGACCACGAATCCCAATCACATTATGAACTCCGGCAAGCCTTTTTTAACCGTGCTTGGCGAGTTGGCTGATTTTGTAAAAGAAAAGGGGATCGAAGGCTGGGAGAAATTCCCGATTTCGGTTGAAATTAACCCGCACTTGGATGATGCGGATGAAATGGTAAAAATGGGAACCGAGATTGCTGCGATGTGCCCCAATTTCGTGATTAAAATCCCCTGCACACAAGCAGGCATTACCGCGGCAAGAAGATTAGAAAAACAGGGTGTAAGAACCAATGTCACTTTGGTATTTACCCCTTCACAGGCATTGCTTCCCGCAAAAAACGGTTCGCTCTTTGTTTCTCCGTTTATCGGTTGGAAAGAGAGCGGCGGCGAGGACTGCGAGCAGTATATTCAAGATATTGTCGATATTTATGCAAACTTCGGCTATCTCGGAAAAACCGAGATTATCTGTGCCGCTGTCAGAACCGGTAAGCAGATTACGGATTGCGCTGTCGCCGGTGCGGATATTGTGACTGCAGGTTTACAGGTATTTAAAGACAGCTTTTATCACCCCTTCACGGATTACGGTTTGGCAAAGTTCCAAGCAGCGTGGGATAAGACTATTACAGAATAAGCCTCGATGGCTTATTCTGTAGTGAATAGTGGAGAGTGAATAGTGAAGAGTGAAGGGCGGGGCTCCTGCACCCGTTCCGCTACGCTCTAATGATTAGGAGAAACTATGAAAATTGGATTTATCGGGCTTGGCATCATGGGTGAAAGCATGTGTGCCAACATTGTAAAAAAACATAATGATACGGTCTACTGTTCCGACATTAACCGCGCGAAGGTTGCGGAATTGGAAGCGCTCGGCGCAGTCGGCTGTGCGGACAATAAAGAAGTTTGTTTAAAAAGTGACATCATCGTTTCCATGGTGCCGAAATCGGAGCATGTGAAAGCGATTTATGAGGAGCTTTTACCGCTCATTGATGAGAGCAAAATTTGCATTGATATGAGCACGATTGACCCCTCGGTCTCCATGGAAGTATCCAAAGCCGTGAAAGCCAAGGGCGCGCAGTTTGCCGATGCGCCTGTGGTAAAATCAAAGCCTGCCGCCATTGCCGGTGAGCTCGGTATTTTGGTCGGCTGTGATGAAGCACTGTTTGAAGTGATTAAACCGGTTTTGTCCTACATGGGTAAAAACATTATTCGCATGGGCGAAAACGGCAAGGGACTTGTTATGAAAGCCTGCCACAATACTTTGACAGCGCAAATTCAAAACGGTGTAAATGAAACTATGCTGTTGGCACAAAAGCTTGGCATTTCTCCGGAGGATTACCACACTGCCATTTCTTACGGCGGCGGTCAAAATTTCTATTTGGACGGGCAGTGGAAAAACTTAGCCGAAGAAAACTGGACAACGGCGTTTTCACTGCAAAATGAGTTTAAGGACCTCGGCATTTGCGCACGCCTTGCCGAAGAGGCGGCGTTTGATATGCCCGGCATGCAGCTTGCTAAGAGCGTTTACCAAAAGGGAATGGATGCCGGTATCGGCGCGGAGGATTGGCGTGCTACTTACAAAGTGGTTAGAGGTGATTACGATGCTTGAACACTTGAACAAAGTGAATGATATCAAGATTTATTCAATATTTGATAAGGAATTTGATACCTTCGGCAGAGTGGTGGAGGACTATGATTTTTCCGCACTTACCGCTTACCTGAATGCCAAAACGCCGATGCCCGAAAGCGGCAGCATCTATCTGCCGAGTGAAGCGGGTATGGAGAGCATGCCGGAGTTTGAAACACTGCAAAATGAAGTCTTTGGCGGTATGCCGATTCAAATCGGCTACTGTAACGGAAAAAACAGCTTATACGGCGGCTTGGAATACCACAAGGGCAGTGAAATTAATGTAACCGGGACTGATTTGTGTGTTGTGCTCGGCCATGTGTGGCAAATCAAAGATAACAAGTTCCATGTCGGCGATGAAACGGTTTTTTATGTGCCGGCAGGAACGGTTTTTGAGATGTACCAAACCACACTGCACCTGACACCCTGCATGGTCAGCGATGCGGGCTTTCGCAATATTGTGGTATTGCCCAAGGGTACCAATACACCGCTGAGCGAAAAACCCGCCTGTGCTGTCGGCGAAGCGGCGCTGCTGTTGAAAAAAAACAAGTGGGTGCTTACTCACCCCGAAAATGAATCGTTTATGAAGCAGGGGGCATTTCCCGGACTGATAGGGGAAAATAAAGAAATTAAGTATTAATATTAGTTTTCAGTGTTCAGCGTTCAGTTTTCAGTGATGCTGCGCTGATAAATCAATACGAAAGAAGAATAGAAACAATGGAACTTGCATATTTACCGATTGGTGTGCCGACCTTTCACCTTGAAAGTGCCGGCAAGGAGTTTGAAAAATCGGTTAGTCTTTTAAAAGATATTGACCCGGAAGTGAAGGTTCCGGAGCAAATGTTGTTGAGTATCGAAAAACTGCATAGCTTTATGGATACATTGCAGCCCGATTTGGTGGTGGTGCAAAATATCACCTTTGCCAATGGTGCGTATATGACAGAGATTTTGCGCAAATTTGACTGTCCCGTTTTGTTATGGACCTTGCGCGAGCCGGTGATTGATGGCGGAAGATTGCGCTTAAATTCGCTCACCGGTGCTTATTCCGCAGCGAATATGCTCACAAGCTTCGGCAGAGCCTTTTCGTATGTATTCGGTTCTCCCGAGGAAGAGCATGTAAAGGCAAAAATCGGTGCTTTTGTGCGCGCCGTAAAGCTTAAAAAAGCATTGCGAGAACTCAATCTCTTGCAGGTGGGGCATACACCGCAGGGCTTCGGCTTCGGCAGAGGCTTGGATGCGGAGCTCGCCGCCGTTTTCGGCACGAATTTAATCTCGATTGAAGCAAGAGAGCTTATACAAGCGGCAAAACAGTTTTCGGATGCAGAGGTACAGGCATATCTTGAAGATGCACGCGGCAGAATTACCGCGCTCGATAGCATTAATGCGAAAAATGTGCTTGATTTTGCAAGGCTGTATAAGGCTTATGATGAGTATATTCAACAAAACCGTATCGGCGCACTTTCCAGCCGCTGTTGGCCGGACTTTTTTGTCGAGTATGGTACACCTGTTTGTGCAGTGCTTGCTATTCTCAATGATTTGGGGATTCCCGCCTCTTGTGAAGCGGATACCTATGGTGCGCTTTCCATGTTTGCATGCGCCTTTTTAACCGGTAAAGCGTGCTTCTTCGGCGACCCCGCATCGATGGATGAAAAAGAGAATACCATTACTTTTTGGCATTGCGGTACCGCTGCCTGTTCACTGGCGAGAGACGATACCGGTGCACAGGCAGGTGTGCACTGTAACCGTAAAATCGGACCGACCTTGGAGTTTGGCTGTAAGGCGGAACCGCGGGCGACCATTTTCAGAATCGGCAAGGATAAAGCCGGCAAATTCCGCTTCTTTATCAGCAGCGGTGAAATATTGGATAAGCCCAAACAGTTTTCGGGCACCTCGCTTGTGGTGAAAACCGATTCAAAGAGTGATGAGATTATTAACCGCTCCGTTAAAGCGGGGTGGGAACCGCACTTTGTTGTGGCAATGGGCGATATTGCGCAAGAGCTCGAACAGCTCGCAGATTTATTGGATATTCAGGTGGAAAGGTATTAATGCAAAGTCTTCTTTTATTCTATTTAGTTATCTTTTTATCTAACATTGTTCAGTGCATTACCGGCTTTGCGGGCACGGTGCTTGCCATGCCGTTTTCACTGATGCTTGTAGGGTATTCCACCGCAAAGCCCATCTTAAACCTTTTGGGGCTTGCCGCTTCTATCGGCGTGCTGGTGCGCCACTACAAGGATGTGGATAAAAGTGAGTTTTTTAAAATAGTAGTGATTATGAGCATCGGTATTGGCGGGGGCATGTTTATTTCACCGTATATTACCGCAAATCCGGATTGGATTCATAAAATACTCGGCTCGGTGGTTATTCTCTTTGCCGTGTATAACGGCTATATGTTTTGGCGCAAAAAAGAGCGTTCGCCGGATAAAGTGCTTTCGTTTTTACTACTGGTGGGCGCAGGACTGATTCACGGCATTTTTGTATGCGGCGGTCCGCTTCTTGTAACATATGCATCAAGCAAAATAAAAGATACTAAGAAATTTAGAGCAACCATTTCCGCGGTATGGATTGTGCTCAATACCATCATCATGTTTTCGGATATTAAAGACGGATATTTCACACCGCAGCTGATTCCGAATTTAACCGTATGTATGGTGCTTTTATTCGTGGCAATTGTGGTGGGCGAAAAGCTCGCGAGCAGAATGAGCAAAAATACCTTTATGGTTCTCAGTTACATTCTGATGTTTGATAGTGGTATATCATTATTATTAAATTAATTTTGGTTTATATTTAGTGTGAAGAATGAAGAGAGGTGTATGAATCATGGCTCAATTAGGCATTAATCCGAAACAAATTAAGTCCTATAACGATACAACACTGTTGTATCTGCTTTCAAGTGAAGGAACACTTTCAAGAAAGGTAATTGCTTCCAAACTCAATTTAACGGCAGCGGCAGTTTCAAAAATCACCAAGAGACTGATTGAAAGCGGTAAGATTGAAGAAATCGGCAACTCCACGGAGGATAGTGACCGTGTAGGCAGAAAAGAGGTCTTGCTCGCTTTAAAAAGCAATGATAAATTCAGTCTTTGTATCACGGCGGAGCTGGATGCGGTGACTTATGCCATTTGCGACATCCGGGGAAATTTGAAAAAGAGTGTCACGTATCCCTTCTTTGATGATAATGCGCTTATCGTTAACCGTGCAAAAGCATTTTTAGCGGAAAATGCCGCGTATGCACATAAACTTATCGGCGTTGGTCTGTGCGTGGTCGGCTCTGTAAAAAAAGATGTTTTCGGTGTGTGGAATAATGAAAACCTGGTGGATTTGTTGGAACTCGAACTTGGCTTGCCCGTAGCGATTCAAAACAATGTAAAGGCTTACGCCCTCGCGGAAATTATTTATGGCGACACCAGCCATGATTCGTCGGTTTTGTTCTTTAAATGGGGCAGCGGTATCGGCTCTGCGGTTGCCGTAGGCGGAAAGCTGCTGTTGAGCACAGATTATTCTCTTACCGAAATAGGACACTATATTGTGGACCCGAGCGGCAAGCAGTGCCGCTGCGGCAGATACGGATGCCTCGAAACCGTGGCTTCCGCGGATGCCATTTCTGCCGAAACAGGCGGTTTATCCCTGACAGAGATTGTTTCAAGTAAGGATGAAGAAGTAATCAATGTGCTTGAGCACAAAATTGATACCGTTGCTTTGGCACTGACCAATACCGCCACGATTTTAAATGCCGACAGAATTGTTTTATTCGGTCAAATGTTTGAAAATCAATCCATCGTTGAAAAGCTGACTGTGCAGTGCGCAAGATACAACAATCACTTTAAACACAATAAGATTATGGTGGGCGAATTAAGTAAAAAAAGCACTTATATCGGTGCTGCCGCAGTGAGCGCACAACAGTTTTTCTTTGAAAATTAATGGAAAATGATTGCAGGGTGAATACTTGCAGAAAGGCAAAAGCATGGCACAAAATTCTCCTACTCACGGTATTAAGCTAAAAGATAAAATCGGTTATGCACTCGGTGATGCGGGCGGTCTGCTGACCTTTTCGCTTATCGGCGCATTTCAAAATAAGTTTTATACCGATGCATTGGGCATTGACCCGAAAAAGATTATTGTTCTTATATTTATAGCGCGCATTTGGGATGCGATTAATGACCCGCTATGGGGTGCATTTATACAATCCAGAAAACCCAGACCTTCCGGACAATTCAGACCGTGGATTTTCGCTTTTTCAATTCCGCTTGCCATTTCTGCGGCATTGATGTTTTTGAAAATTCCGGGTTTAACGGAAACGAAATATTTGATTTTTGCATACATCACCTATATTCTTTACGGCATGATGTATACGGCGGTCAATATTCCTTACGGCTCACTGGCATCTGTTATCACGGATGATGAGCTGGAGCGCTCCTCGCTGTCTATGTGGCGCTCTATCGGTGCCGGTGTGGGCGGATTGCCCGGAACCATCATTCTGCCGATGATTGTATATACCGTTGTCGGTAAATATCCGAATGGTAAGGATGTTCAGCAGCTTGATGAAACCAAATTGTTCTGGTGTGTGCTGATTTTAGCAGCTGTTTCCATCGGTGTGTATTTCCTGCATTATAAGCTCACTAAAGAGCGCATTGCTCCTCAGCCTAGGAAAAAGGATGAGAATTATAATGCGATAGCAACCTTAAAAGCGCTGGTAAAAAACAGAGCGTTTGTAATGCTTTGCCTCGCTTCCATGCTTTTGATTGCATTCCAATTCTACTATCAGTCTACTTTCACTTATCTGTTCACGGATTATTACGGAAAACCCGGCTTATATGCCCTTGTTACGGTGTGTACCTATCTGCCCATGGCAATTTTCATTCCCGTGATGAATAAACTGATAAAAAATTCGGTAAAAAAGAACTGTGTGCTTGGGGTATGGTGCTCGCTTCCGCGGCATTTTTGGTTCTCTTTGCGCTCAGAGGCACTTCACTTGCGGAAAATCCTTATGTGTTCCTTGCACTGACCTTTGTTTCCGGCTTCGGTCAAACCTTCCTGGTGCTCGAGGTGTGGGCGCTGGTAATGGATGTTATTGATTATCACGAAGTGAGAACCGGAAAGCGTGAGGAGGGTATGGCATATGCGTTCTTCTCCTTTACCAGAAAACTCGGTCAAACCCTGGCAGGTGTCGGCTTAAATGCGCTGCTTGCCGTGATTCATTATGATGGCGAGGCGACACAGCGCGGTGAGCTGATATCGGATGCCGTGCTATCTAAACTGTATGATATATCAACGGTTGTTCCGGCGATAACACTCGCCTTAATGGCAGTGATTTTGCTCTTCGGCTACAACCTTTCCAAGAAAAAGTTGGTCGAAATGCATAATCAGTTGGATGAAATGAGAGCAAGCGAATAAGGATTTGTCGAGCCCCTTGCGGGCTCGCAAATCCTTATTTGAGTGTGAAGTGTGGAGTGTGGAGAGTGAAGTTGTGGGCGGGACACCCGCACCCGTTCCGCTATGCTCTGATACAATCTAAGTGCAAGTATTTAAAATAGCGTAGATACGCACTTTCAAGCCTCCCTTG
>JAFWGH010000117.1 GCA_017512465.1 Clostridia bacterium | reverse complement strand
CAAGGGAGGCTTGAAAGTGCGTATCTACGCTATTTTAAATACTTGCACTTAGATTGTATCAGAGCATAGCGGAACGGGTGCGGGTGTCCCGCCCACAACTTCACTCTCCACACTCCACACTTCACACTCAAATAAGGATTTTGCGAGGTCTGCGACCTCGCAAAATCCTTATTTGTCTATACCAACTTCTCCGGATTTGTCAATTCATCAAACGTTTCTTCACTCATCAGCCCGCGCTCGAGGCAAACCTCTTTAAGCGTTTTTCCGCTCTCAAAGGCTTCCTTTGCCACGCTTCCCGCCATATCATACCCGATTGCGGGATTGAGCGCTGTGACAAGCATCAAAGACTTTTGCAAATTTTCGCGCATCTTATCGGCATTCGCCTTGATACCCTTCACACAATACTCATGGAAGCAGTGAATGGAATCCGAGAGCAAATTGACCGATTGCAAAAAGTTGTGCGCAATAACCGGCGCATAGACATTTAATTCAAAATTGCCCTGTGAGTTGGCAAAGGCAATCGCGGTATCATTCGCCATCACCTGCACGGCAATCATGGTAACCTGCTCACACTGTGTCGGGTTAACCTTGCCGGGCATGATAGAAGAGCCTTTCTCATTAAAGGGAATGGTGATTTCCCCGTATCCGCAGCGCGGACCGCTCGCAAGGAAGCGCACATCATTGGCAATCTTCATCATATCGCTTGCGAGCGCTTTGAGCGCACCGTGCGCAAAAACAAGCTCATCGCGCGCTGTCATGGCGTGAAAGCTGTTGTCGGGCGCTTTAAACGATTCGCCAAGCTCCTTGTTAAGTTCCTCCAAAAATACTTCACGAAAGCCCTCCGGACAGTTGATGCCTGTGCCGACCGCCGTGCCGCCTTCGGCAAGCGCTCTAAGATGCTCGATTGCATCCTGCAGCATGGCAGCGCACTTTTCAAGCATACTTCTCCACCCGCTCAGCTCTTGGCTGAAGCGAATCGGTGTAGCATCCTGCAAATGGGTTCTGCCGATTTTAATGACAGCGGCATTTTCGGCTTCTAAGGCTTTAAAGGTCTCTGCAAGTGCCTGCATTTCCGGTAAGAGCTTATTGCTTATACCGAGTACCGCCGCAATATGCATGGCACTGGGAAATGTATCGTTAGAGGATTGCGACATATTTACATCATCATTCGGATGCAAGAGGTTTTCTCCTGCAATATCGTTTCCGTAACCCGCCAACACTTCGTTAACATTCATATTTGTGCCGGTGCCGGAGCCGGTTTGCCACACATGCAGCGGAAACTGATCCTCTAATTCACCCGATAACACGGCATCTGCCGCTTCGCAAATTACATCGCGCTTTCTCTTATCGAGCTTGCCCAGTTTGGCATTGGCAATGGCGGCACACTTTTTGATATAAGCAAATGCGGTAATGATTTCAGATGGCATCTTTTCATCGCCGATATCAAAATGCTCAATGGCGAGGTCGGTTTGCTCGCCCCAAAACTTTTCATGATTCATCTCTATTTCACCTTTCATATGCGCTTGCATCCCGAGGGATTAATAGCGCGTGCTCTTTCCGTATTTTTTTACACAGTGCCGAATATAGGCAAAGGTTTTCTCCTCCCCTTTTTCGGAGAGCAGGCGCAACAGGCGCTCCAATTCCGCCGAGGTTTCCGGATGCATGGCGCGCTTGCCCTTCCCGTTTAAGAAATAGTTGAGCGCATAATCATCCGTATATTTCTCGCCGCCGTAAATTTTGGATGCCGCTACTCTGTCGCAAAACATCTCGATTAAATAGTTATACGGCATTTTCACCGGACCGTATTGCTTGGTATCCGGGCGCACATCCACCCAGTATTCAAAATGGTGCTTATTTCTGCCCTTGTGGTGGAGCCATGCGGTGGAGTAGCCGATATCCTCCCTCTCCGCTTCATTCGGAGAGCGTGTGCCCAGATAGTATTTTGCACCTGCCAAAAACTCGGTGGGGGTGTATTTGGACAAATCGTGTTTGAGCCCCTGCACACCGATACCGGCTCTAAAGCAGTTGGCAATCACTTTGTGCCGATGACGCGTAATGGTATTGAAGTGTTGAATTGCTTGCATAATGTCTTCCTGTAAATTGTTTTGATTCATATAATAATATAATACTTAAATAAGAATAAAATATTTTTATCATATTGTCAAATCTTTTTATTTCAATAAACAGAAAATGCCGCTTTTGTTGTAAAAGCGGCGCTTGTGTGTTTTTTAATCAAGTTTGTCCTTTAAGTTTTCCAATAACTGTGCTATTTCCTCGAGTGTGGCATCGCTGACAAACTGCTCTTGCAGCCAGCGCTCAATTTCCGCCTTCGTTTGGTTTTGAAGCACATAGTGCGAAACGAGCATATCGCTGTTTTGTGCACGCACATCTTCAAATTTGAGCGACTGCAATAATCCCTCCTTACTTTGAATGTCTTGAAAGCCATCAAACGTGAAAGGATGTGACGCAAAATTCGACAATGCATCCGCCGGATATTTTCCTTTTGAATAAATATTAATAATCATGTTCATTTCCTCCGCAGATTTTTAAAAGTCAAGTTTCTTATGAGCGTTACTGCTCTACCGCTGACAAGAGGAATGTGTTTTTGAGATATCCTTGTGTAATTTATGTTATTTTCACAATTTTCTTTTTCCTAAGAATCAACCTGAATAATTAAGAAAGTGTCTCTATCCATCTTGCTTTTCCAAAATACGCGTGCAGGTATACACGATGCCCGGTTCTTTATTTTGCTCGGCATATGAGGTGCGAATACGCTCAATTGCCTGCATATCCTCCCCGGTCGGCTCTATATATGATGTTTGCTTTAAAAACTGCTGCAAATAAAAACTGCAGTTTGCAATTTTTTCATCGATTGGTTCACTCGCTTCCGCTATGACAACAAACATGTCCCGAATCGCGCTATACTCTTCACGCGAGAGTCTGTTTCCGGGTGCAAGCAGCTGTGCTGCGCCGGATTTCAAAAAGCGGTCTGTTACACAGAGTTCCTCTTCAGCATCCCAAGAGCGCGTCTTTGTTTTGCCTTCCAACAGCAACCATTTTTTGATTTCCTCACGGTTTGCTTGCAAAACCAAAATTGCTTCCGCTCTGCCCCAGCAATAAACATGCTTTGCGAGTTCAAATACACTTTCATTGTCATCTTTGAGCGAAAGCAGTGAAAAGTAAGTAAACTCATCGCACAGGGCTAATGTGTAGGCAATAGCTTTTAATGTATCGCCGGATTTCACTGTACTCAACAAAATCAAGCCGAATTTCACACATTCGATAAAAGCAGATTGTGTTGTAAGAATTTGTGCAAAGATGCTCAAATTATCTTCACTTAAAATAGAGGTATGCGCATGGATATAATCCAAAGCCGGCTGCAATACATTCATTGCATGCGTGTTTTTATATAACAGGTGCAATTGCTCTTCGGCACTTTCAAACGCACCTGTCGCCGCCGTTTCAATCACACGCGCGAGTTGGTGCAATTGCTCTTCGTTGAGTTTCGGTATACCGACGCTTAACAATTGAAAACCATCAAACCAGCCATCTGTTCTGGTGCTTCTGCTGTTTCCTTCCTCTTTTGGTAAAGTGAAATCCTCCGGCAAGCTGCCATTTACAACCGCTTCCGCTATCAACCGATAAATCGCTGTTTTTTGATTGGATTGAGCCTGTAACATTGATTGTTCCTCCTTAGGGCTGTACAGTCAGCGAAAAGAAACCGAGTTCGTAAACTAACTGTCGAGCCTATGCATTATTTTGATTTTCTTTCTTATATAGAATCAGTGTCGCAATACCCGTTACGGTAGGATGATCGCGCCGCTGACCAAACTCATCGCGCATCATACGAATCGCCTCTAAATCTTCTTCATCAAGCGACATGGCTGCCGATTTTTCCAAAAAAGCGAGTATAGATTCCTCCGCATCCTTGATTAAGGAGATGCCGCGCACCGGTCCTTCAGGCAACAAAGCGACTATTAAATCGCGAATAGCGCTATAGTCTTCTCGGGATAATGCCTGCTCACTGCGCAGCAGCTCTCCCGCACCGGATTTTTCCCAGCAATACACGGCAGAATAATCCGGCATTACGGCATTCTCAATGCCATGGTACAAAATCCATTTGCGCATCTGCTCATTGTCGACGCGCAAAACGCTGACAGCGTGAATCTTTCCCCAACCATGCAAAGTCTTTGCCAAATCAAACACCAGTGAATTATATTCTCCCGCTAAGGATTTTAGTGAAAAGAACGTAAACTCCTCATATAACGCCAAGCGGTAAATCACAAGCAAATCCTCTTTTTGCAATGTTAAAATGGCAAACATTGCCAAGCCGATTTTGACAAATTCGGCATGCTCGGATTCTACACATAGCTTTCTTGCAAAGCATTTTAAACAGTCGGCATTGACCGCTTCCTTATGTTCCACAATATACAGTTGAAGCGGATGCGCTATAGATACGGCGCGGCCGACTTTCAGTAATTCAAAAAGTAAGCGCTCTGCTCCGGGATAGTTTTCGGCATTGATTTGCGCAATCATGCGATCAATCAACGACTTGTTTTCCTCCGTGAAGCCGGGAAAACTCTCCGTATGATACAGCAGCACACCGTCAAAAGCACCGGGAGCCCAGTTCATTTCTTCCTCGCCATCCGCTTCCTCTTGCAAGGAAAAATCATCCGGGAGTTTTCCCTCCGCCATTGCATTGCTGATACGCCGAAAAACGGAAAGTTCCAATTCTCCCTGCTTTGCCAGCTGCAGTAACCGTGCTTCCGCCTGCTGTTTGCGCTTGTCCTGCAACGCGGAAACCGTGTCGCAGCCATCAAGAATCACATCAAGAATTTTGTTTAGTATACCGTTAAAGGTATCGCTAATCAGTGCATTTTGCATGGCGGATACATCAGCAAAGTATTTTGGAATCGCATTTAAGCGCACTTTGGTCAACGCACTGTGTTTGACCACAAAAAATCTTCTCTTCGCAAAAATAATGTAATAGGAGGTTTCCGGATTTAAGCTCGGATACTGTTCTCCAATCTCCCCAACAATATATGCATTGTCATATGCAAAGCCGATTTCACGGCATTTGCGCACCACCTCGAAATTGGCATAATGCATTTTCAGGCATTCATATTTTACTGCAGTTTGAACCAATTTTTTCATTTCTTTGGTTTTTTGATTCATCTCTTCAACAGAGTACAATGTCAAATACAGTGTACCGCTATAATCGCTCCAGCCATGCTCTTTGAAGGCACAATACCCGCCGCTGTAACGCATATAAAAGGTAATAAAATCTTTCGGCACTCTTAATCTTGTCGTCTTAATCGTGCTGTCCAATTCCATAATCTGCGGCATCTGATGCAAAGGGCTGACAAAAGAATGCTCTCTTAAACAAAAATCACAGCGGCTTGTAAGCGTTTCCATAACTTCCACTTTGCTTAAATTCATCTTTTCACCCCTCCCATTCATTAGATTTAGAATTTAATCGAACGGCATATGAACCGATTATACTTCAATACCGTAAAAATCCTGCAACGCTCCGATAGATTGTTCAAAACCTGCTTGAGCGCATAAAAGTAAATACTCTTTGGCTTTTTCATCATTTTGTGCAATGCCTTGCCCGAAATGGTACATAATCCCAAGATTGTTCATTGCATAAACATACCCTGCTTCGGCTGATTTTTCATACCACTTAAATGCTTGTTGATAGTCCGGCATCTTTTGTGATACCTCATCAAACGATTCCCAAGGCATCATTACCGGTTTGGCGGCATTTATCTTTTCCGCACAACCGTATCTGCCGTAATAGTACAAATTGCCAAGCATATATGCCGCAACGGGATTGCCGGCTTCTGCCGCCTGCTTATAGCATTTATATGCTGCTTCATAATCCCCTTTTTGTTCAAAGGCATGCCCTTTTCCAATACTTCATACGCAATCATATGCATCTGTTTATTCCCCCTGTTTAACACTCTTTTGCCAATACCCTTTAACACTTATGATTGCACTTTACTGCTTTTGAACAATAAAGACTTGACCGCAATCAAAGCACCTTTGCGCCGCATGATACAATTGGCATATGCCACAATTAATTCCTGATAATTGCAAAGTAATGCGGTGATACTGTCCTCGGTTATCTCTTCCGGTTCGGTGAAACTGTCAGATATCTCCAAATGTGTCTTTTTCTCCTCATCCGGATGAAACACTTGATAGTATGCTTTATTTTTGCGCATGAGCTGTAATTGCAACAATAGTTTTTTATAAACAGCACTGCAATCATTTATACAAAAATCCACATACAATACATCGTACTCCGGCATATCATGATGAGAGTAAAAATGAAGACTCACCGGCTGAACACTCGGATATTCCGCTTTTACATACTGCTCAAACGCCAAGCGGGCTTTTCGTTCCACTACGAAAAGAGAATTATTTGAATGTGTCTCCAAACCCGTTATCCTGACACCGAGATTTCTTAATGCACGAACCAAGTCATTCATATCTTGAGAATCAAATTGCACAATCATTTCCATCTTAATACCTCCTTCAAAGAAGAACGACACTTTTCGTTAAAATCAATTTGCGCGCTTTTCCGCCGCATTACTTTTGAACATCAATATATTTCACCGTGATTGCCAATCCTTTTGCTCTCAACTTAGCGTTGATACGCTCGCAGATAATCTCATTATACCCCATTACCAGTGTGGCAATGATATCATCCATAGTGTCTTTGCCCAAAGTGGCAATGTTGCCTTTCATCATACCCGGTGCGCGCTTGTTTATGATTTCCAACACATCACATATCGGTTGCAGGCGCACTTCGCTTTGCGCTGCTTTTTTCAGCATCGGCAACAGTCTTTCCATAAAAGCGGGATAATCCGTGATACTGCCCTCAAGTTCCAAAGCGTTATAATACTCATGATCCGATTTTTGTAAATGAAGTGTACTGACCTGCACTTCCGGCATATTTGCTCTTAAATAGGCTTGCAACAACTTAAGCATAGCGCCTTCCGCTAATGGCAGCATATTCCCGAAGGCAAACAATTTATTCACCACCGGCACACCGGCATGGGATAATTCTCTTAATAGTTGTTTCCCGCTCTGCGGAGAAAAATGAATGAGCAATTTCATCTTTTTATCCTTTCTCCATTTTGATTAACTCTCATAGGCTTTCATGGTTGAATCAATTGCATCCACTACGCTGACAGTCTGATATTTCAGTGCAAACAGCGCATTTGAGTATTCGGGATACATGTCTTTGACCTTTCTCAAAAGCGGCAAAACAAATTCTCTTGTCTCTTCAATATACGCTTTGAGTTTTTCTACCGAAAACACACCTGCCATACTGGAAACATTATGGCAACGGTCAATGATTTTGGTAATCGCCGCTTCCTTACTGCTCGGAATCATATTGTAGTAGCGCTGCTTGGCGCTCTGCTTTGTTTCGCCATCCATGACACGAAATGTCAACAGTTGCACCGCTCGGCGCACCGTGTCATCGACCGGTAACTCTTCTATACGCACATCGCAATCTTCCACAACATCATGCAAAAGAATCGTTGCAATCACTTCATCTTCACAAATGTCCAGGCTGACCGCATTACAAGCCATTGTCAACGGATGCACGATATACGGCTCACCGCTCTTGCGCATCTGCCCTTCATGATTTTTGCGCGCAAAGGCAAGTGCATTTAAGGTTTGCTTCATCTGTCTGCCTGTGGCAAAGCCGCGTAGGTAAGTATACATTTTCTCGGCATTAAAACAAGTATTATCCATCATATTTCCTCCTTTTTCAATGCAATTGTCCATGTTTTTTAAGTGGTTATTATAGCTACAGTATACTGCTTTTTCAAAGCTTTTGTTTTTTTGCACAGAATTGTGTTGCGAAACAGCATTTTTGAAACAGCCGGGCATTTTCGGATGCCCGGCTATTCATCAAAATGTAAACCTTAGAGAAAACAAAATCACACAGGTTTTTAAACTATGAAACATCTTTCAGAGCCCTCGGCGGCGCCTCTCGGTAACAGCATACTTATTACCTTTCACGCTCCGAGCAAATCTCCCTGAAAACATCATACATATTCCAGCAAATCCTTAATACACTCTAATGCTTCATATTCCTTTTGCAGCTTTTGTGCACCTTCTTCGCGAGGTGTACCCGGTTTGTTCCACTGATACTCACTGCCATCATACAAAATGAATAAGAAATAGTAGCAAATTAATCCTTTTTCAATCCTTTTAGCCACACGAAATTGCCAGATGTCATTGAGTGGTAAAATATAGATGTTATTGAGGGTTCTGACATAAATGTTTTGATCCGTCATAACATAACCGTACCGAAGTGTTTCGGGAACAATCTTACAGCAAACAAACTGCTCTTTGAGCGAAAAAGATACATCAAAGTTTTCTAAAAATGTTTTCACATCTTGGGCAGATATATCTTTCATCGTTTTAATGGAACAATCATTCATGCTGTCGGCCAGCTCCTCTTCAATCTCATCGGAAAACGCTTGAGAGGTAGGCAAGCATACACTGTCCCAATAGTTATCCTACTTCGGTTCTCGTGCGCTTTTCGAGTGTGCATAATCAAACAAGGATTTATAATAGTATAATTTTCCAAACTGTGTGCGGCACACTTTCAGAGTCGATTCTTTATCTTCGGAAACAAGTGTATACACATGCTTCTTGCCGGAATGAGTAAGAATGGCAAACAGTAGCGTTTTATCTTCAAAAACATCACTATACTCTTCATTAAATTGTTTGATATCATCATGGCGCACTTTGAAAAAGTACTTTTCTCCCAATGACATGCCAAGATTGGAATAAATCGTTTGATCCGTTAATACATGCCCCTCAAATTCTTTTTCTTCCTCATTATACCATATACTGCCGAAAAGAAAGGTTTCATTGAGAGGAAATGTTACATCAAACTGCTCTAAAAAAAGCTTTACCGTTTCGGGAGTAGCATTTTGTACACCCTCCAAATCGGACAAACCGGACTCATCCATATCCAATTGTATCAACTCTTTTGTCTCTTCATCCGGCAATAAACACACATCGTCCCAGCACAGCTGTGCGCCGTTTGCGTTTTTTTCGGATAAGGAGGAATCCGCCGGTTCCTCTTCCTCTTCATCCGGATCCTGCGATCGGATATATTCAATATAATATTTCATATTTCCAAACAACACCATGATGCAAGAATACATGTGATCGCGTTTTTGTGTCGCTTCTTCATCGCTTTTTGGCTCATAGAAATCCAGCAAGTTAAACCAACTATCCATATCTCTGTGTAAAGCGCCTCTGACATCTGCCATAGGTGCATCATACAGCTGTTCAACATATTCCGAAAACAGCAAAGCATCCGAAATCAGTTCCAAATATGAGCGTGTACACATCGCACTTTCCAACTCATTCATGAGCTTATCTTGTTTGTCCGTGTACTCTTTCTTTTTTTGCGTGAACAGTTCACTGTAATACTCTTCATACTGATTCGCCAGCCTGCTGCCCCGTTCAAGGTATGCTTTTAAATTACTTTCATTTGCCTCTTTCCATTCCTTTGTAATGTCGGGAGTTGACTGCGATACACCACTTTTAATCTTATTAATCAATCTGTTTCTCATGGCGTCCATCACCAGGGAACCGCCGACAAAAGCCACACCGATAACACCGAGAAGCACGACCGGATTGAGGAATAACAGCACAATACCGGCAATGGCGGCACCCGCTATCAAATTGTCCGATTGAATACCTCCTATTGTGACCGCCTTTGGTTTGGTCAGGGCGATATTCCCTTGTCTATCGGTCTCCTGAATTTGACCGACTTCATACTCATAGCGATTTAAGCACTCGGAAATATCTTTGGAAAATGCAAGGTATTGCTCATCAAAGCGATCGGCATCCTTTTTAATAGCATCCACCACTTTTTTTTCATAGGTATCCAAGCGCTTTTTTATGCCCTCATTGGCATAATTGCGCAATGCCTGTATCCCGTTGCAATCCTTCAAATCCATATCAATCAGAGAATTAATACTACTTTGAATATTTCCGAGTTTACTCGAAATATCCCCATTCATTTTGTTGCAAAGTTCGATGACATTTTGCTCATATTCCTGTTGCATTTGCGCATATTCTTTTTGGAAATTTTGCACGGAATACTGCTCTAAACGATATAATTCTTCGGTAATCGTATCCTCTTGCGTTTGGATTGTATCCTGCAATTTGTCACTGATTTGCTGAATGATGGTTGTGATTTTTTGATTAAGAATTATGCTCTTTTTTTCCTGAATATCCTCGAGCATTTCATTTTGCATGCTTTCAAAATCCGCAGCATAGGCCTCGGATTTTAATTTACCCGTAAAATGTGCGAGTGCATAACGAGCCGAGCAATGATACACTTTTTGCGGCTCCACATTCAACTGTTGGCGGATAAATCCCTTGAGCAAATCGGGCAACTGCTGTTCGGTCGATTCTCCCTCCACCATATCCATTTTGGTAATAATGAAAGAAGCATTCTCCACCAAATGTGCCGCATTGTCTTAAATGTATTCGAATGCCGTACGCTTGCCCATAGCATCCGCCGGAAAAAGAATAATGGTGGTATCTGCCTGCTTGCGCAAAACCTCTCTTGTAACAAAAGCGTGTTCTTTTGTTTCCTCGGCGCCCGGGTTGACACCGGGGGTGTCAATGATGCACAAACGGTCAAAGCGCGCATCATAAGGATACACGATTTGCACATACTCCACCAGATGAATCAAGTCATTATTGGTTGTAATTTCTTCAATGCCCTTCGCATCGTTATGAAACTCAAAACCGAGTTTTT
>JAFWGH010000116.1 GCA_017512465.1 Clostridia bacterium | reverse complement strand
AACGAGCCTCTTTAGAGGCACGCCAAGGTGGCAAAAACAATAAGGCTTGAACAAAGTGAAAGCCCGCGCCTTGAGACGCGGGTTAGTAACGGGGCTTATAGCCCCTGAGCAAACCACCCGTTTGACGGGTGGTATTGATTGTTTGGAGGGGAATATATGCAGTATGAACAACGATTTACCGAAATAATGACAGCACAGGAATGCGAAGAGATAGAAAAGGAACCGTCTTATTATGTTCGCGCCTCTGCCGATGTGATTGCAAATCGATTGGGGCTGTATGAAGATTTGGGATTTTCGCCTGCCGAACTCGCCAAGATTTTATTGGATTCCGATATGTTAGACCCTTCTCAAAAAGATTTCATTCGTATTGCTTTAATGCGCATACAGGTTTTTGACAGCAAAGGTTATTATTTAAAAGAGAGCTATGCACCGTAAATGATTCAAAACCGCCCGTTGGGGTACATGCCATAATGCTTATGTGCTGATTTTAACGCACTTATTGTGCGAAAAGATTGAATTTTGAGGCAAAACTTCGTTACCGCTACTCTCCTTAAAGAAAACTTGCTTATTCCCTCTTAGCCTGATGATTTCTTATTGAATAAATATTGAAGAATGAACGATGACCGCTAACCGCTGACTGCTGACTGCTGACTGCTAAAATCATAACCACCGACTCAGCTGAGCCGGTGGTTTTGATTTACCGAATATTATTCAAAATGTTTTTTTGGCAGTACTCTTTTGCCTGCGGTGTTTCATCGGGATTTTCTATCACCTGTCTTGCAACATATTCCACGCTTCTTGAAGAATATGCTTCATCGTACACCGTGTAAGAATAGCCGTTAACCGTATAGGTAATATAGGCTCTCGCGCAATAATCCTTAGTCCAGTTTTCGGGCTTCACGCTCACCACCAAATTCATGCTTAAATGGATACCGTCCTCCCGCTCATGCACGCTCACGCCTACCCAGTTGGAGCCGGTAAACAAGCCGCTGTTCTTATCCTTTACACTCACGGCGTAAACATTCTCTTTGCCGAGCTGTAAATCCGCGATACTGCCGATTTTTTGTGTTTGTGAATACACAATACCCATATCGGTAATGACATTTCCCTGCGCACCGACACGCCAATCTACTCCCTCCGGCACGCGCACGGAAGATGTAAAGCGCAGCGGCTGATAATCGGGCAAGGGCAAATCAATATATCTGAGCGAAGCACCCCTGCTCGCATAATTATAGCCGGTATCGGAAACAAGAATATTAAAGAACGGTTCCGGCAATGTGTCGGATAGCTGCATTGCCTGTTCGGGGGTATCGAGCGGCGCATCATCGGGAATGTCGTAATCATGCAATCGCTCACTGTATACCGCCGCCCAATACTTATGGCACAGTGTGCAGGTATAATATACTCCGCCCGCTGTTTTATCCTCGGGTGTGATGCGCACCAATTCCAGCTCATGCTCCAAAACGCCGATTCTCTCGGTTTTTTGCGCGCCGCAGCTTTGGCAGGTGTAAAGCATCCATCCGTTTTGGAAACAGGTCGGCTCCGCGGTCATTTCACCGCTGTTCCATGCATGACCGAGAGCGGGCACTTTGTCTGTTTCATAATGATAATCACATGCTGTGCAGTAATGCTCTGTATACCCTGCATTTTCACAAGTCGGTGCCACTGTCTTTTCAGCCATATCATGGGCAAACACACCGGTATGTATATGGTTCCCATCCACATAACAGGTGCCGCGGTGATACTGACTATCCATCTTCACAAAGCCCTCATATTGGTGAGCAAGTTCTGTGTATACCGCCGTGTATACATTATTAGAGGTATCGCTTACCGCTTCATAGGCGTGGTCCCATGTGCCATCGGTATAGTGATAGCTGTCATACTCTCTTTCGGGAACCGCTTTGAGCGGCATATTGCCGAAAGCATAGGTATCCTCCGCAATCACCATGCCGGCGTGGTTTTTCCATATCACGTCATAGGTTGCATCATTCACTTCAAATAAAGCGCTCGCGGACAGCTTGCCGCTTGCCGACACCTGCGGCCAGGTAACGGTTGCTGTTACGGTTTGCGTATCAACATCGCCTGCCAAATTGGCGCTGTATGCCACAGAGGTGGTTTTACCGCTTTGGGTGATACCGGTTGCGCTTTGCGTGCAGGCGGTGGTGATTTTTGCCGCCATCACTGCACCGTATTGGTCGGTGGGAGAATTAAACTGCAGCGAAGCACTCGCCTTTGCCGCCGAGGCGGTAGCGGGGCAAGTAAGTCTTGTTAAATTATATGTACATGTCGGCGCTGTGCTCGCCTGTGCTTGCGGATACACGCTTGTATCGCTCACAGATTTGCTCAGTGCAATTTCCGTGCCGCTTTTATCGGTGGAAACACTGCCCGTTGCACCTGAAAGAATACCGCCGGCATATTTGGAATCCCAGCCGCCGATGCCGAGAAAACCCGTACCGGTGCAGGTGCCTTCGCTCCACTCCCAACCGGTCGAGGAGGTCCAAACGGCTACTTGCAAATATACGGTATATCCGCCCGAGCCGTTACCCTTTTCATAGTAGCGCGTGGTAAAAGAAGTGGGAAAGCCGCTGATGGGTACGCCGTCATCACTTGGAAAATAGCCGTAATCCTGCCCGCCGGAGCTGATAATATCGCCTCTGTTTCCGGCATCCTTATCGCCCAAATTAAACCACACGGCGCCCGCTGTACCGGTGCCGTTAAAATCCTTATAATTGATGCGCGCGTATTCACACCAATACGCACCGTTATCATCCTCAGTCGATGTACCGTTTAGATTTCTCTTGGAATTATTAACGCCGTAAGTAATCCCGGGAACATAGCTTGCGTTGTCATGAATGGATTTGTCAAATCCATCATCCTCATGAATCAGCAGCCTCACCCGATACTTTGCCTGATTATTGGAAGCCGGCTGTGATGTGGATGGTACGGTATTGCCGAAATCCGAGGAAGGTCCTGTCACGGCGTGTGCCACAGGAATGCTCCATACGCATACGGAAAAAAGCAGGCTGAGGACTAAAAGAAACGATATGCTTTTTTTACTTATTCTTAAATATTTCATGCTTTTCCCTTTTATTACAACTTAAAAATGATTTCTGTAAAAAGCACACATGGCATCGATGGTCTCCTTGCCGGGCACGGTTGTCGGTCCGAGCACCGAGAAAACATGCGGCAGGTCCTTGCCTTCGTACTTCGGCCAATCCATCAGCTCGACCTCGATTCCCTTCTTGCGGAAATCCTCTGCGGCGCGGCGCGTTTGCTTTAAGCCCAGCATATCGCCGCTGGAGGTAACCATAAAGGTTGGCGGAATCTGTGCATTTTTAATCACTGCATCCAAATTCATATAGGGGTAAGTCGGCTTATCTTTATAACCCTGCGTCCACATCTTTTTGGTGTAGAAGCCGATAATGCCTTTAGAATCCATATAGGCTACCGGGCTGGTTAAAGCAAGCACGGTCAGCTTTAAATCCACATCCACCGTATCATACGCTCTGCGCAGGGTTTCATCTGTGAGCAGTGCTGCCGCAAATCCTGCCAGCATACCACCTGCCGAGTCGCCGGTGAGCATGATTTTGCTCTCATCTGCCGGATATTCTTTCATGTGCCGGCTAATCCATTTAAGCGCCTGCATGACTTCACGCAGCTGCACTGCCGGGTCTGCACAATCCGGCACCAGTGAATAGCTCATATTAAACACACAAAAGCCGCGCTTTGCCAAATACAGATTGTAAAACTTATTGAGTTCTTTATCGCCGTACATCCAGCCGCCGCCATGCACGTCAATAATCACGGGCAGCTTTTCATTTTCGCTCTCTTGCGGGTAGTAAACATCTAATTTATGCTGCCAGGTGTCATCATCGATATAGGAAAGGTCGCACACTTCCGTGACCCCCTCCGGCTTGACTTGGCTCGCAAGATTTTTGCCATCTGATTTTCTTGCCGTATCCCATACAATTTTATCGAACAGTTTTAACCACATAACAGGTTTCCCCCTTCACATAAAATAATAAAATTATACATCTCTATTTTATCACAAAACTTCTATAAATCAAATAGATTTTATTGACTTATTTCTATAAAAAGAGTATATTAATAATAAGTTTTTTTCAAGGGGGGCTATTATGAGCACTGTTTATGTAGACGGCTATCAATCCGCGCTTTCCATACGCGAAACCGAAAAAGCGATTCGTTTGATTAAAGATACCTTTCAAAAAAAGCTTTCCCAAGCACTCAATTTAGAGTACATTTCCGCGCCGCTTTTTTTAAGAAAAGGCAGGGGCTTAAATGATGATTTAAACGGTGTGGAGCGCAAGGTGCATTTCGATTTAAAAGAGCTTGAAGGCGAATATGAAATTGTGCAATCCCTCGCCAAGTGGAAGCGCTATGCTTTATACAAATACGGCTTTCAGGCAGGTGAAGGCTTATATACGAATATGAATGCGATTCGCCGTGACGACGATATGGACAATATCCACTCCGTGTATGTTGACCAGTGGGATTGGTGCAAGGTTATCTCTAAAGAACAGCGCAACGAAGCGTTTTTAAAAGAAACCGTGATTAAAATTGTGGAAGCGATTGCCGAAACGCAAGAGGATGTGCAAAAGGTATTCCCCGCACTCAAAAACAAAATCAAGCGCGATGTGTATTTTATCACCACACAAGAGTTGGAAGATAAATATCCCGATTTAACCCCGAAAGAACGCGAAAAAGAAGTAACCCGCCAATACGGCACTGTCTTTATTATGCAAATCGGCGGCAAACTCAAAAGCGGCATTAAGCATGACGGCAGAGCCCCCGATTACGACGATTGGACACTCAACGGCGATTTGCTGTTTTGGAACCATGTTTTAGAAGAACAAATTGAGATTTCTTCCATGGGCATTCGCGTGGATGCCGAAAGCCTTGAAAAGCAGCTCAAAGCCGAAGGAAAAGAAGAAAAATTGAGCATGGAATTTCACAGCGGCATTTACTCCGGTAAATTCCCGCTGAGCATTGGCGGCGGTATCGGACAGTCCAGACTGTGTGTGCTCTTGCTCGAAAAGCTGCACATCGGCGAGGTGCAGTGTTGTGTATGGCAGCCGGAAGTAAAAGAAGAATGTAAAAAGCGCGGTATTCAACTGCTTTAAAATCAATCAATACCACCCGTCAAACGGGTGGTTTGCTCAGGGGCTATAAGCCCCGTTACTAACCCGCGTCTCAAGGCGCGGGCTTTCACTTTGTTCAAGCCTTATTGTTTTTGCCACCTTGGCGTGCCTCTAAAGAGGCTCGTT
>JAFWGH010000115.1 GCA_017512465.1 Clostridia bacterium | reverse complement strand
GCGCGGGTGCCCCGCCATCAACTCCACTCTCCACTCTTCACACTCCACCCTCAAAGCGTTTACTATGTATAACATTTGTTGCACACCCGCATAGCGGGTGGTTGTTTGTTCCGCGCGGCGGAACAGTCTAAAGACATTAATTTAAAAAAGGACTGATGTTTTTTTACATCGGTCCTTTTTTATTGCTCTTCATTGGCATATTTTTCAATCACGCGTGCGGCAATTTCCGTTTTCGGCACACACGCATCCATCGCCTGCTTTTCAAGGCGCTTATGCGCTTGTTCCTCTGTCAGCTTCTCATGCTCCATTAACAACAGCTTCGCACGATTGATTAAGCGAATCGCCTGCATTTTTTCTTCCAGTGTCATTTCCTTTTGCTCATATTGGCGAATGCGCTCTCTTGCGGCAACCATCCACAGCAGCGCCGTTAAAGCCGATTGGGTGGAAAACGGCTTGAGCACACAAAATACGCCGCTTGCCGTAACGCTCTCATAGGTTTCATTAAATACCTCAGCGCATGAAAACAGCACCACAATCGTATTGCTCGAGCTGCTTAACCGAGAGGCAAAGCGCACCCCGGTCTGCATATCCAGAGCGGAATCAATCACCACAAAATCAAAGCTTCTTTGGTTGAGCATGCGGCGCGCTTCATTCACGCCGTGTACCTCAACCACAGGCGAAAACTCTGCCGGAGAGAGCAACGCTTTAAATGATTTTATAAATGATGTGGAGGATGAAATAATCATCACGGAATACACCGTTTGTTTTAAAAACACATTGCTCATCTCCTTTCACTATTATATATTCATTAACAATTAAAGATACGATTCTAAAAGTGCCTGCGGTAACACGGACTTGATAAAATCGCTTTGCGCCGCAACGGCTTTTGCCTGTGCCAAATTTTCGGGAAGGCGGCGATACTGCTCGCGCTCGACAGCGCCTGCTGCCTCAATATCAAAATTGGTCACCACCGGTAAAGTGGTTTTGTTTTCAATCCCGTCAATCCCGGCATAAATCATCAGCGCATATGCAATATACACATTTGCGGTTGAGTCCGCCGAGCGCAGCTCTGCTCTGCGCCCATGCTGTACCAGGGAAGGCAAGCGCATCAGCTGAGAGCGGTTCTCGCTGGACCACGCAATATAGTGCGGTGCTTTTTCCTTCCCCAAGCGTGCATACGAAGCCTCAGTCGGGTTGAGAAACGCAGTCAGCTCCGCCGCTTTATCGAGTATACCCGCCATTACACAGGTCAGTTTCTCAGAGTGGGCATCCTCTTCTACGGAAATGGTGATATGCAAGCCGTTACCCGGTTTATCCGCAATGGGTTTCGGCGAAAAATCCGCATACAAGCCGTTGCGGCTCGCAACGGTTTTAACAATGGTTTGCAGGGTCATCAGATTGTCTGCCGCCGTGAGCGGGTCGGAATACATGAAATCAATCTCATTTTGACCGGGTCCCTCTTCATGGTGCGAGTTTTCCGGATTAATGCCCATTTGTTCCAAGGTTAAACAAATCTCGCGGCGAATGTTTTCCCCTTTATCCTCCGGCGCAATGTCCATGTAGCCGGCATGGTCATAAGGCACATCGGTCGGTGCGCCGCTTTCATCAAGCTCAAATAAATAAAATTCCTGTTCCGAGCCGAATTGGAAGGAAAGCCCCTTCTCTTTGGCATAGTTCACCGCATTTTTCAAGATGCTCCTCGTGTCACACTCAAAAGCACTGCCGTCCGGATAAGTGATATGGCAAAACATTCTCACTACCCTGCCCTGCTCCGGTCTCCACGGCAAAATGCACAGCGTATCCGGTTCGGGATGCAACAGCAAATCCGAATAAATCTCACCGGCAAAGCCCGCAATGGCGGAAGAATCGATGGCAACGCCGTATTGAAACGCACTCTCTATTTGCTCACTCATAATAGAGACATTTTTTTGCTTTCCGTACACATCACAAAAGGCAAGACGAATAAACTTCACATCTTCCTCTGCAATAAATTGTAAAACTTCTTCTTTGGTATAGTTCATGGCAAACCTCTCTTTGATAAAATGAAAAAAGTCCACGCTCGAGTTTTAAACAAACTCGAGTACATGAACGCCCTTGCTCACCAATTTAGTTTAGTATATCATACCGCTTTCGTGAAAATCTGTCAAGAATAACCCTCAAAAATTTGAGCAGAAAAATTTTCTCTTGACAAATGCGCCCCGCAGGTGTATCATTTTAACATAAAGGCAAGGGAGTCTTTGAGGTTCACACTCTAAGACTCTCTATTTTTATAGTTTTGTAAGGCAACGGCGTCTTTTATGCTTGGCATAAAAGGCGCCGTTTCTTTCTACCGCAGCGGTTCTCCTTCTATATAATGCAACAACGAAGATACTTTTTGTGCTGCTGCGGTAGTGCCGCAAGACGAAAGCCCCGAGAGGAGAAAGACATATGCACTTCACAAAAATGCAAGGCTTGGGCAATGATTATTTATATGTATTCGGTGAGCTTCCCGCGCAAATCGAAAGCATCTGCACCGCACTTTCCGACAGGCATTTCGGTGCCGGCTCCGATGGCATGATTTATATTAACACATGTGATGAAGCGGATTTTTCCATGCACATCTTTAATGCGGACGGCTCGGAAGCGAAGATGTGCGGCAACGGGATTCGCTGTGTGGGTAAATATGTATATGATAAAGGCTATACCGATAAAACCGATTTAAAGATACTCACCCTTTCCGGCATTAAAACACTGCATTTGGAAGTAGCCGAAAAAAAAGTACAGCGTGTGGGTGTTGAGATGGGAACGGCACAGGTAGACACAGAGCTTTGCTTAAATATCGGCACACAAAATATCCTTTGCACACCGGTCGATGTCGGCAACCCCCATGCCGTAGTCTTTTGTGAGGATGCCGAGAGCGCCGCGGTGGAAAGCATCGGCAAGGCGCTCGAACATCACCCGCACTTCCCCGACGGGGTGAATGTGGAATTTATCAGCCGCACCGGTGAAAATGCACTGCGCATGCGTGTTTGGGAGCGCGGCAGCGGCATCACCATGGCATGCGGTACGGGTGCTTGTGCCGCAGCAGCAGCGGCAGCCGCAAAAGGTATATGCACAAAGGGTGAACCGATTGAGGTGGTGCTTGACGGCGGCAGCTTATTTATCACCGTGAATGAAGATAAGAGCATATTTATGCGCGGCCCCGCCGCTTTTGTCTATGAAGGAGATACCGATATATGTTAATTCCAAACACCAATTATAATCAATTAAAACAATCTTACTTATTTCACAATATTGCTTTAAAGGTCAATGATTTTCAAAGCCGCCATCCGGATAAAAAAATCTACCGCTTGGGAATCGGAGATGTTTCCCTGCCGCTGTGCCCATGTGTGTGCGAGCAGCTGCATGCGGCGGTGGAGGACCAGGCGCATGCCGAGACCTTTCACGGATATATGCCCGAATGCGGCGCACCGTTTTTAAGAGAAGCCGTTGCAAAGCATTACAAAGCACGCGGCGTAAACATTTCCGATAATGAAGTGTATATTTCCAGCGGTGCGAGCGATGAGCTGGGCGACATATTGGATTTATTCGATAAAAGCAGCGCCGCTTTAGTGATTGAACCCGCCTACCCTGCCTATGTGGATGCAAACATTATCGCCGGCAGAAAGATAGTGCACCTTGCTTGCGGTGCATACAATTCTTTTTTGCCCGAGCCGGGAGACGCGGATGCCGATTTAATTTACATCTGCTCGCCGAACAACCCGACAGGCGCTGTCTTTGATAGAGAGAAGCTCGCCAAATGGGTGCGCTATGCAAATGAGCGCGGAGCTGTTATTCTCTTTGATGCCGCCTATGAAGCGTTTATTGAAGATGAAGCGCTGCCCCACTCCATTTTTGAAATAGAGGGTGCGAGAACCTGTGCGATTGAGATTTGCTCGCTTTCCAAAACCGCCGGATTTACCGGCACGCGGCTCGGCTACACCGTGATACCCAAAGAGCTTGAGCGCGGCGGCATGAATCTCGGTGAAATGTGGGTGAGAAACAGAACCACGAAAACAAACGGTGTTTCTTACATCATTCAAAAAGGCGCCGCAGCCGTTTTCACCGAGCAGGGGCAAAAACAAATACACCAAAACATAAATATTTATAAGCAAAATGCAAAAGTGCTTACACAGGTGTTTGATAAACTCGGCATTTGGTATTGCGGCGGCAGTAACGCCCCTTATGTATGGATACAGTGCCCTGCAAATATGACAAGCTGGGAATTTTTTGATTACCTGCTAAATGAAATCCAGGTAATCGGGACACCCGGTGCGGGATTCGGTTCATGCGGCGAAGGATATTTTCGATTTTCATCCTTTGCCGACACACAGGATACCGAAATTGCCGCACAGCGTATTTATCAGTTATTAAATAAATAAAGATATGGGAGGCTTATGATGAAACAGTACACAAAAGAAGACATTTTGAAGCAGGCAAAGGAGAACGGTGTTGAATTTATCCGCTTACAATTCACGGATTTATTCGGCAAAATGAAAAATGTTGCCATTACCGTTTCCCAACTTGAAAAAGCGCTCGATAATGAGTGCATGTTTGACGGCTCATCCATCGACGGTTTTGTGCGCATCGATGAAAGCGACATGTATTTGCACCCCGACCTTAACACATGGAGCATTGTGCCGTGGAGAAAGAAAGACGAAATCCAAACCGGCAGATTGATTTGCTCGGTATATAAAAATGATAACCAAACACCCTTTGAGGGTGACCCGCGAAACCTGTTTAAAAAGGTTATTCAACAGGCGGCGGATATGGGATACGGCTTTAATGTAGGACCGGAATGCGAATTTTTCCTTTTCAAGCTCGATGAAGCCGGCAAGCCGACACTCCAAACCGGCGATGAAGCGGGCTACTTTGATTTGAACCCCATTGACCACGGTGAAAACTGCAGGCGCGACATTTGCCTGGCACTCGAAAAAATGGGCTATGTGATTGAGGCATCCCACCACGAAGTGGCAGAGGGTCAGCACGAAATCGACTTCCAGTTCGGCGAAGGCTTAATGACAGCCGACAGAGTCATGACCTTTAAGCATGTGGTAAAAACCTATGCAACCAAACACGACCTGCATGCCACCTTTATGCCCAAACCGATTTGCGGCATTAACGGCAGCGGTATGCACACCAACATGAGCCTTTACAATTTAAAAACAGGCAAAAATGTGTTTGATGACCCGAACGGTGAGCTTGGACTTTCCAAAGAGGCATATGCCTTTATTGCCGGCATCATGGAGCATATCAAAGGTATTGCCGTTTTTTCCAACCCGACTGTCAATTCCTACAAAAGACTGGTTCCCGGTTATGAAGCACCGACATATCTTGTATGGTCCACCTCGAACCGCTCATGCCTGGTGAGAATCCCCGCGAGCAGAGGCAAGGGCACCAGAGTGGAATTGAGATGTCCCGACCCGACCTGTAACCCCTATTTGGAAATGGCGCTTTGCCTGGCAGCAGGTTTGGACGGTATCAAAAAAGGACTCGTGCCGAAGCCGGCTTATGATGAAAATGTATTCGCTTTAAGCAATGAAGAATTGGAAAAAGAAGGTATTGATTGCCTGCCCGGTTCTTTGGAAGAAGCAATTAAGGAAGCGGAAAAAGACCCGTTTATTAAAGAGACTCTCGGCGCACATATTTTCGATAACTATATCGAAGGCAAAAAGCGCGAGTGGGATGAGTATAAGATGCAGGTCAGCACTTGGGAAGTTGACCGCTATATGATTGGACATTAAGGAGGAAGAATGATGATTTATCCGCAAGATTATAAAAGCAAATTAACACAAAGAGAAACACAATATGCTATTAAAACCGTTAAAGATACATTTCAATTAAAGCTTGCAAAAGCTTTACACCTTGACAGAGTGACCGCTCCCATTATGGTAACAAAAGCGAGCGGTATTAACGACGACCTCAACGGCGTGGAGCGCAAAGTGCATTTCACCATGAAAAATATTGAGGGTGAAGCAGAGGTTGTGCAATCGCTTGCAAAGTGGAAAAGAATGGCGCTGTACACCTATGGCTATGAGCATGATGAAGGCATTTATACCGACATGAACGCCATTCGCCGCGATGATGATACGGACAACCTTCACTCCCTCTTTGTGGACCAGTGGGATTGGTGCCGCGTGATTACAAGAGAAGAGAGAAATGTGGAATTTCTTAAAGAAATAGTCAAAAAAATCGTAAAAGCCATCGTTGAAACGAATGAGGTTGTCAAAGAAAAATATCCCATGCTCGGCTTCGAGATGAGTGATGAGGTTTACTTTATCACCACACAGCAAATGGAAGACATGTATCCCGAGCTGACACCCAGAGAGAGGGAAAACGCAGTGGTCAAAGAGCATGGTACCGTGTTTATCCAACAAATCGGCGGCGCACTCAAAAGCGGTCAAAAGCATGACGGCAGAGCTCCCGATTATGACGATTGGGCATTAAACGGCGATATTTTCACTTGGAACGAAGTGCTCGGCTGCGCTTTTGAGATTTCCTCTATGGGTATTCGTGTAGATGCCGAAAGCCTGCACAGACAATTGGAAATCGAAGGCTGCTTGGAGCGCGAGCAATTCCCCTTCCATAAAATGATACTCAGCGACACCCTACCCTTGACTATCGGCGGCGGTATCGGACAGTCAAGACTGTGTATGCTGCTGTTGGAAAAGGCGCATATCGGCGAGGTACAATGCGCCGTTTGGTCGGAGCAAATGCGCAAAGACTGTAAAGCACACAGCATTGAGCTGCTGTAAAGATTTTTTGAAACAAAACACGATGTGTTTTGTGCTCTCTTTCTGTGCGGGTGTGCCATGAACACACCCGCACCTTGGGAGCATAGGGAAAAAACACAGGAGGGAAAAAGCATATGGATAATTCAATTATTTCACTTGTGAATGAAAATATTTTCGGCGTTTGGTTTTTAATCGGCGCCGCATTGGTCTTTTTTATGCAATGCGGCTTCGCAATGGTGGAAAGCGGTTTCACCAGAGCCAAAAATGCCGGCAATATTATTATGAAAAACTTAATGGATTTTTGTATCGGCGCGGTCATGTTTATTCTGCTCGGCTTCGGACTGATGATGGGAGAAGAAGTCCTCGGCGGGTTGGTAGGCATGCCGACACTCGGCGTATTCACGGACTATCAGCACTTCGATTGGTCAAACTTTGTATTTAATCTCGTATTTTGTGCAACGGCAGCCACGATTGTTTCGGGTGCGATGGCGGAGAGAACCAAATTCTCCTCGTATTGCATTTATTCCGCCGTGATTTCCGCCGTGGTCTATCCGATTGAAGCGGGTTGGATTTGGAACAGCGAAGGTTGGCTTGTTAAGCTCGGCTTCCATGACTTTGCCGGTTCCACGGCAATTCACATGGTCGGCGGTATTGCGGCATTTATCGGAGCCGCTATCCTCGGTCCGCGTATCGGAAAATACAAAATCGACAAAAAAACAGGAAAGAAAATTGCAAGAGCCATTCCCGGTCACAACCTTACGGTGGGCGCACTCGGCGTGTTTATTCTCTGGTTCGGCTGGTACGGATTTAACGGTGCCGCCGCCACAAGTATGGATGCACTTGCCTCTATCTTTTTAACCACCACACTTGCCCCTTCCATCGCAACGGTTGTCACCATGATATTTACCTGGCTCAAAGACGGTAAGCCGGATGTTTCCATGAGCTTAAACGCTTCGCTTGCCGGCTTGGTGGCAATTACCGCCTCTTGTGATTGTACGGATGCACTCGGTTCTATTCTAATCGGTGCGGTTTCCGGCATATTGGTGGTCGTTGCTGTTGAATTTATTGATAAAAAACTGCATATCGATGACCCTGTCGGTGCCTGTGCGGTACATCTTGCCAACGGCATATGGGGTACCTTTGCAGTCGGTTTATTCTCCACCGGAGCAGACGGTGTCGGAAAAGGCTTATTCTACGGCGGCGGCTTCCGCCAACTCGGCATTCAGGCGATCGGCTTTGTGAGCGTTGCGGCTTGGACAGCGTGCACCATGCTCATTGTATTTCTTGCCATTAAGAAGTTCCACGGTCTGCGTGTTTCCGAGGAAGAGGAAATCAAGGGATTGGATGCCACAGAGCACAATCTTCCCTCTGCCTATGCAGACTTTATGCCTGCCATGGCGGTTGCGACCTCCGCTTCCATGCAGGCGATACTGCCGCAAGCCAAAGATGTGGCACTGCCCAAAATCGAGCCGGTGGAAAAAGCGGTTCCCGTAGAGTCCTACATCACGCAAAATAAACCGCGCCTGACCAAAATTGTCATGGTCTTTAATCCTGCCAGATTTGAGGCGGTAAAGGATGCTATGAATGATATCGGTGTGACCGGTATGACAGTCACAAATGTTATGGGTTGCGGTGTGCAAAAAGGACATAACATTAAAAAATACCGCGGTGTTGAGATAGAAGAAATGAATCTCAATCCGAAAATGAAATTGGAAATGGTCGTTTCCGCCGTACCCGTTGCGGATGTGGTTGAAGCAGCGCGCCGCGTGCTGTATACCGGCAATATCGGTGATGGTAAAATCTTTATTTACGAAGTAGATGATGTGGTGAAGGTGCGTACCGGTGAACACGGCTATGACGCTTTACAGGGCGAGGACGACGTGTAAACGCTTAACAGAACAGAAAGAGAGCAAGAGTATGTTGAAAGAAGGACAAATCAGAATTCCGTCGGGATGTGCCATCGCCGGCATTATTGACAGAAAAGGCGGTCTTATTAACGGTTGTGAAATCATCAAATCCATCGCATTAATGCATGATCGTTCCAACGGTTTGGGCGGCGGATTTGCAGCCTACGGCATTTATCCCGAGCATAAGGATGAATATGCATTTCATATTTTTTATGACAGTGCCGAGGCACAAAAGAAGTGTGAGGAATTTTTATTCAAGCACTTTAATGTGGATGAAGCGGAGCGCATTCCCACCAAGAAAATTCCGGCAATCAAAAACGGTCCGGATATCTGGCGCTACTTTGCGCGCGTGAACCGCGTGCGCATGAAAAATGCCAGACTCGATGAAAGCGAGTATGTCATGCAGTGTGTCACAAAAGTGAATGATGCTTTTGAAGGCGCCTACATCTTTTCCTCCGGCAAAAACATGGGCTGCTTTAAGGCAGTCGGTTATCCGGAGGATGTCGGTGAATTTTATATGCTCGATAAGTATGATGCTTATTTGTGGACCGCACACGGGCGCTTTCCGACCAACACACCCGGCTGGTGGGGCGGCGCGCATCCGTTTAATGTGCTTGATTGGTCTGTTGTGCATAACGGTGAAATATCCAGCTATGATGCAAACAGACGATATATCGAGCAATTCGGCTACAAGTGCAGCATGCAAACAGATACGGAGGTTATCACCTATTTGTTTGACCACTTGATACGCCACCACGGACTTCCCACCAATGTGGCGGCAGATGTTTTAACTGCCCCCGAATGGGATGAAATCGACCGCATGGATGCACAAAAAAAAGAATACTTCACCAACCTGCGCGCAATATACAGCGGTGCGCTGGTGAATGGTCCTTTTTCGGTCATACTCGGCTCCAACAAAGGCTTACTGGCGATTAATGACCGCTTAAAGCTGCGCTCACTGACTGCGGCAACAAAGGGCTCGCGCGCCTATTTTGCCAGTGAAGAAAGCGCTATCAGAGTGGTTTGTCCCGACCCCGAAAAGGTTTGGTCGGTCAGCGGTGCCGACCCCGTGTTTGTGCCGCTTGAAATCAACGAAAAGGAGGATGCATAATATGGCTATTGATTACATCCCCCGCAGTTTTACCATTGTGCGCGACAAGGAACGCTGTATTGATTGCGGCTGCTGTGTGCGCCAATGCTCTAATGAATGTCACTACTTTGCGGATGACGGCAAGACCGTTTTGGCTGATTCTCAAAACTGTGTTGCCTGCCACCGCTGTGTGGATTTGTGTCCCACACATGCACTGCGCATTGAAAAATACATTTGCGATTACCGTGAGAATGCAAACTGGACAGCGCAGTACCAGCAGGAAATCTGCCGCCAGGCAGACAGCGGCGGTACACTGCTGTCCGCCATGGGTAATCCCAAACCCTACCCGATTTATTGGGATAAAATATTGCTCAATGCTTCACAGGTTACCAATCCTTCCATTGACCCGCTGCGTGAGCCGATGGAAATCAGAACCATTCTCGGCAGAAAACCCGAGCGCATGACGGTGGAAGAAAAAGGCAAATCCACCATAAAAATGCCACCGCAGGTTGTGCTTGAAACACCGATTATGTTTTCGGCGATGAGCTTCGGTTCTATCAGTTTAAATGCACAAAAATCACTTGCCATGGCGGCAAAAAATCTCGGCACACTCTTCAACACCGGTGAAGGCGGTCTGCACCCGGATTTGGAAGCGTATACCGACCACGCTATCGTGCAGGTGGCTTCGGGCAGATTCGGTGTGCACAAAGAATACTTGAATCGCTCCCGCTATGTGGAAATCAAAATCGGTCAAGGGGCAAAACCCGGTATCGGCGGACACCTGCCGGGTGAAAAGGTCAATGTGGAAGTATCCAATGCGCGCATGATTCCCGTGGGAAGCGATGCGATTTCCCCTGCCCCGCATCATGATATTTACTCGATTGAAGATTTAAGGCAGCTGATTTGGTCTATCAAACAGGCTACGGACAACACCAAACCCGTTTGCGTAAAAATTGCCGCGGTACATAATGTAGCGGCGATTGTATCGGGTTGTGCGCGTGCCGGTGCGGACATTATTGCCATTGACGGCTTCCGCGGCGGTACCGGTGCGGCTCCGACAAGAATCCGCGACAATGTCGGTATCCCGATTGAACTCGCGCTTGCCGCCGCTGACCAAAGACTGCGTGAAGAAGGTATTCGCTCACACGTTTCACTCGTTGCAGCAGGTTCCTTCCGCTGCTCGGCGGATATTGTCAAAGCCATTGCCCTTGGAGCAGATGCCTGCTACTGCGCTTCGGCACCGCTGATTGCCATGGGCTGCCATATGTGCAGAACCTGTAATACAGGCAAATGCAACTGGGGCATTGCCACGCAAAGACCGGAGCTGACCAAACGCCTCAATCCCGATATTATGCACCAAAGAGTGGAAAACCTGATTACCGCCTGGAATCATGAAATCAAAGAAATCATGGGCGGTATGGGCATTAACTCCATTGACTCACTCAGAGGCAATCGATTGATGCTGCGCGGTATCGGCTTGAGTGAAAAAGAGCTGCAAATCCTCGGCATCAAGCATGCGGGAGAATAGTGTGAAAGTTACACTTTCACACAGTGATATTTCTGCTTCGCACAAGTGATATGCCATTCAGGCGTGATGTTTTTTGCTTTGCAAAAAGTGATATTTTGGCTTCGCCAAAGTGTAGGGCGAGACACTCGCGCTCGTTCCGCTTCGCTCTATGTAGGGGCGGATATTATCCGCCCGCCTGCCATTCGCTCTAAAGTTTTATGCCAATGTATGCTGTCGTTTGCGGCAGAATGAGGTGAAATATGAAAAAAGTATATGCAAAAGAGGAACTTTGCCTGAATTGCCATTTGTGTGAGGTGTTTTGCAAAACAGCACATTCACTTTCCAAGGATGTGATTAAGGCAAATAAATATGAGCAACCCGCACCCGCTGCGCGCGTGAAGGTCTATGGTGATAACAAGCTCTCGGTAGCAGTCAACTGCCGCCATTGTGAAGAGCCGAAATGCGTGAAAGCATGTATCACGGGTGCGATGACGAAAGATAAAAAAACCGGTATCGTATCGGTCAATGAAGAAAAATGTATCGGCTGTATGACCTGCCTTGCCGTGTGTCCCTTCGGCTGTATTCAAACCGGCAAATTCGCGGTAAAATGCGATTTGTGCCGCGGCGAGGATGAACCTGCCTGTGTGAAGAATTGCCCCAACAGAGCATTGGTTTATACAGATTTAGGAGGTGCCGAGGTATGAAGTATATCATTATCGGTGCGAGTGCGGCGGGACTTGCCTGTGCCGAACAAATCCGCAAAGAGGATGCTGCCGGCAGCATCACGGTTATGACCGGCGAGCACTATCTGCCTTACAGCAGACCGACTATCAGCTACTACTTGAAGGGTGCGCTCAAACCAAGCGATATGTATTTGCGCAAGCCCTCCTATTATGCGGCAAACGGCATTGAAATATTAACCGATACGCCGGCGCGTGAAATCAACCGCGAAAATAAAACGGTAAAGGCGGGCAGAAAGAGCTATGCCTATGATAAGCTGTGCATCTGCACCGGCTCCAAGCCGTTTATCCCGCCGATGAAGCATGTGGAGGGGAAAGCCAACGCATACACCTTTCTCGACTTTGCCGGCGCAAAAATACTCAAACAAAAAGCCACGCCAAATACAAAAGCCGTGATTATCGGCGCCGGTCTTATCGGCATGAAGGCGGCGGAGGGTCTCTCCAAAATCTGCCAAAGTGTGGATGTTGTAGAGCTTGCACCGCGCATACTCCCCTCGATTCTCGATGAAGCTTCGGCAAAAAAAGTGCAAAAATACATCGAAGAAAAAGGGCACATTCACTTCCACCTCGGCGACACCGTGAAGGAAGCGAAAAGCAAAGACAAGCGCATCACCTCGCTTATACTCAACAGCGGCAAGGAGCTGCCCTGCGACATGCTGGTGTTGGCAGTGGGTGTGCGCCCCGAAACACAGCTTGCCGAGCAGGCGGGTATTGAAACCGACAGAGGGATTCTTACCGACCCCGCAACCATGCGCACGAGTGACAGCGATATTTATGCGGCGGGAGACTGCACGGTGAGCGTGGATATGCTTGACGGCAGCAAGAAGATACTTGCACTTTATCCCAACGCCGTGTATCAAGGCACTGCCGCCGGCTCGCAGATGGCGGGCGGAAATATCCTTGTGAGCGGCACCTATGCGGTCAACGCGATTGATTTTTACGGCTTACGCATTTGCACATGCGGTCTTATCAATGCACAGGGTCCGCAGTACACCGACAAAACCGCACAGCACGGCGACCGGTATAAAAGACTTATTTTTGAAAACAACCGCTTGGTCGGTTTTGTCTTAATCAATGCCGGTGAAAATGCCGGTATTTATACAAGCCTGATTGAAAACCGAACAGACTTGGCGGAAATACAAACCGATATTTTCGATACGCCTTCGCTGTTTATGTTCGAGAAAGCGCAAAGACAAAAGAGATTGAAAGGAGAAAGTGTATGAGTATAAAAGCAGGACTGCGCGGGTTTGAAGCAGTCAATGAAGAAATCAAACAAGAGCTTCTTTCAAAAGACAAGGTCGTGGTAGAGCAAGTTAACGGACAGCGCTATCTCGGCTGTGCGCTCGATACGGGCAAAACGCTTGAAATCCACGGCACGGCGGGCAACGACCTTGCCTGCTACCTCAACGGCGGAAGAATCATTGTGCACGGCAACGGACAGGATGCACTCGGCAACACCATGGGCGGCGGTGAAATCATTGTGCACGGCCATTCCGGTGATGCACTCGGCTACGGCATGCGTGACGGACAAATTTATGTGCGCGATAATGTCTGCTGCCGCGGCGGTATCCACATGAAAGAGTTTCGCGCCATGAAGCCGGTTTTGGTCATCGGTCAAAACGCCGGCTCCTTCCTTGGAGAATACATGTCGGGCGGCACAATTGTCTTACTCGGTTTAAATCTTAAAAGAGGTGAAAAGCTTTTCGGCACCCATTGTGCTTCGGGCATGCACGGCGGCAAAATCTTTGTGCGCGGGGCCTTTCCGAAACAAAATCTTTCCCCGAATATCAAGGTAGTTTCGCTGGAAGAGGAAGATAAAAAGGAACTCGAAGGCTATGTAAAGCACTATTGTAAATACTTTCATGAAGATTATGAGAGTATTATGAATAAACCCTTTAAAAAGCTGGTACCCGCCACATCCAGACCCTATGCGAACATGTATGTTGCAAACTGAGAAAACGGCTTTATGTGAAAAAGCTGTACCGCAATGAAAAAAGAAAGAGAGCGAAGTATGGAAAAGAAGTATATTTTTGTAACCGGAGGCGTTGTTTCCGGATTGGGAAAAGGCATTACTGCCGCATCCTTAGGCAGGCTTTTAAAAAGCCGCGGTTTAAGTGTAACAATTCAAAAATTAGACCCGTATCTTAATGTAGACCCGGGAACCATGAACCCGGTGCAGCACGGTGAAGTGTTTGTCACGGATGACGGCGCGGAAACCACCTCGATTTGGGGCACTATGAAAGATTTATCGATATCAGCCTTTCAAAAGCCTCTAACCTGACTTCCGGTAAGGTGTATTGGAAGGTGCTTTCGGATGAAAGAGCCGGCATCTACGGAGGGCAAACCATACAAGTGATTCCCCATATTACCAATGAAATCAAAAACTTCATCTATTCCACCCCGCAAGCGGATGTGTGCATTGTGGAAATCGGCGGCACCATCGGCGATATTGAGGGACAGCCGTTTATTGAAGCAATTCGCCAATTCTACATGGAGGTGGGCAGAGAAAACTGCCTGTTTATCCATGTAACACTTGTTCCCTATATCAAAGCCTCGCAAGAGCTTAAAACCAAACCCACACAGCACTCGGTCAAGGAGCTGCTGGCAATGGGCATTCGCCCGGATATCTTAGTGTGCCGCACAGACTACCCGTTGGAAGCGGAGTTAAGAGAAAAAATAGCGCATTTTTGCAATGTGGATAGCGATTGCGTGATTGAAAACACGGACTGCTCCATTCTTTATGAAGTGCCTTTGATGATGAAAAAGGAAGGGCTGGATGCAGTGGTTATTAAAAAGCTCGGCTTAACCTGTTCGGAGCCGGATTTAACCGACTGGTATTCCATGCTTGAAAAGCTCAAAAAAGTTAAGCACAGCTGTGAAATTGCGCTCGTGGGCAAGTATGTGGCACTGCATGACAGCTATATCTCCGTGGCGGAAGCGCTCAAAGCAGGCGGCATGAACTGTGAAAGCGCTGTTAAAATCCGCTGGGTGGATAGTGAAGATATAGAGAAAAACGGCGTGGAAAAAGAGCTCGCCGGTGTGGATGGTATTTTAGTGCCCGGCGGCTTCGGTACAAGAGGCATTGAGGGCAAAATCGCCGCCGCGAAATATGCAAGAGAAAACGCGATTCCCTATTTCGGCATCTGCTTAGGCATGCAGATTGCCATGATTGAATTTGCACGCAATGTGATTGGGCTTGAGGATGCAAACAGTGCGGAGATTAACCCCGCTTCTCCCTACAAGGTAGTGGATTTGCTGCCCGAACAGCGCGGCATAACGGATATGGGCGGTACGATGCGCTTAGGCGCCTATCCCTGTGTATTGGAAAACGGCAGTAAAGCATTTTCGCTTTACAAGCAAAAAGAGATATTTGAACGCCATCGCCACCGCTTTGAAGTGAATAATGACTTTGTACCCGATTTTGAAAACGCCGGCATGGTGTTTTCCGGCAAAAGTCCCAACGGCAGTATTTGCGAAATGATAGAGCTGCCCTCTCACCCGTATTTTGTGGCATGCCAATTCCATCCGGAATTCAAATCCAGACCGAATAAACCGCATCCTTTGTTTGCAGGTTTTGTGGCAGCCGCAGCACAACGGCATCTTGAAGGAGAAAAATAAATCAATACCACCCGTCAAACGGGTGGTTTGCTCAGGGGCTATAAGCCCCGTTACTAACCCGCGTCTCAAGGCGCGGGCTTTCACTTTGTTCAAGCCTTATTGTTTTTGCCACCTTGGCGTGCCTCTAAAGAGGCTCGTT
>JAFWGH010000114.1 GCA_017512465.1 Clostridia bacterium | reverse complement strand
TTGTCTGCTTTCACTCACCTTAACAATTTAAAAATGCACCAATACGCAGAGTATTCCCACATTTTAAAATTGCCAATCTGAGCAAAATCAGGCAAAATTAACTGCTTCGCACCTCAAATTCAATATTTTTGTGCAAAAAGATTGAATTTTGAGGCAAAACTTCGTTACCGCTACTCTCCTTAATGAAGTCGCCCTTTCAGGGCTAATAGAGGGCGGGACACCCGCACCCGAATAGAACAATGCAAGATAGTACTTTTCAAGACAAACAAAGAATTATACAGGAATTTGTACCGGGCAAACAGGTCACCATGGCGCACCTGATTGCAAACCCGGAGGATGACCTATACAAAAAATTAGGTGTTGTCTCCAAAAAGCGCGGCGCACTCGGTATCATGACTATCACCCCGAGTGAAGCTGCTATCATCGGTGCGGATGTTGCCACCAAAGCGGCAGAGGTAGATATTGTATTTGTTGACCGCTTTTCCGGCTCACTCGTTATTTGCGGCGATGTGGCAAGTGTAGAATCCGCACTCAGAGCGGTGCTTGACACACTCAAAAACATCCTCAAATTCACATCAACGGAGATTACAAGAACCTGATGAAACGCAAAGTGATTTTAATCGGCTCGAGCACCTGCGGTAAAACCACACTGTGCCAGCGGCTAAACGGTTTGACAATCAAATACCACAAAACCCAAACCATCGGCTTGATTAATAACATGATTGATACCCCGGGGGAATACCTCGAAAACCGCAACATGTATAAAGGCATTATTGTGGCAGCGACCGACAGCGATTTGGTGCTGTTTTTACAGGATGCGACCGATGAACGCTTTCGCTTTTCACCCGGTCAGGCGGCGTTTTTTATGATGCCGGTTATCGGTGTGGTGAGTAAAATCGATATTGCCACCAAAGAGCAAATTGCCGATGCGGTGGAAATGCTCGAGCTTGCCGGATGTCAAAAAATATTTTTAACAAGCTCCGTTACCGGGGAAGGCACCGATGAATTGTTAGAGTTTATTGAAAACGCGGATTTGGAAGAATATATGTAATTAAAATATAAACGAAGGCTGTCTCAACCGAGACAGCCTTTTTTCATTTGTTTTATTGTGTGCTTATTTGATTCTTTCCAAGGTAAACGGTGTAATGAATAATTCACTGTCCTTTTCACCGTCAATCACAAACTCTGTCACTTCGAATTTATCATCACCGGAAAACTGATAGGTGAGATAACTCTTTTTGTCCGGCTTCTTATCACTTTCTCTGGAGAAATAGAGTTTATCTTTCTCAATTTGATATTTCCCCTGCAAATTTTCATCCGCAATATCCGTAATATCAAATTCATCTGCCATTTTCTTTACATATTCATCAAAATCCTGACCCATGGATTTCTTAAATTCCTCTTTGAGCTGCTTGTCACTGTAAGAGGCGTATTTTTTATCTGTCTGACGAAAGCTTTCAAGGATAAGCACTTCCATATTATCAGCGATATTCTCTTTTACTTTTTTCAAAGAGTCCTTATCAAATTCCATTTTAAATCCGCCGTCTTTATCAAATATAAAGTGGATATCAAAAGCGAATTTAAAATCCTTTTTAAACTTATCTTTTACTTCCTTAATGCCTTTTGTTTCAAAAAACTTTTCCGTATAGTCCATAGTGGTTTTCCACTCACCGACAATCTTTTCTTCCACAGTCAGCTCTTTTGTTGTTGCTTCGGTTGTGGTCTGCGCCGCAGTGGTGCTCTCTTCATTCTTGTTTTTTGAACAAGCCGCAAAGGATAATACCATCACACCTGCTAAAAGCAATGCTAATAATTTTTTCATATTATTCCTCCTCTTTAAATCATTCGTTTATGGCTCTTATTCTTTAATAATTAATGATTTTCGGTCAATCAAAAGCGTGTAGCGCGTTTTATTTTATTTTTTGCAAAGTACAAGGAAGGGAAAAGATAACATCATTGCTCTTACCATCTATAATATAATCCTTAATCTCAATGGTGTTATCATTCTTTAATTCATATACGGCATACTCTGTTTCATCCACTAACTTATCCTTGGCAGCGGAAAGATAGAAATGCTCCTTATCCACCTTGTATTGACCTTCAAAGTTTTTCTTAGTAATGGAATCCAAATCAAAACTATTTACAAGCTTGTCTAAATAGTCATCAAAGGATTCTCCCGAGCCAATCTCATAAGCTTTCTTTATTTGCTCGTCTGTAAGCGAAGCCAGTTTAGAGTTTTCATCACGGCACGCCGCAAGAAAGGCTTTTTCAATCGGTTTCCTTATGTCTTCCTTTAATGCTTTCACGGAATTAGCATCCTCTTGAATGGAATAGGTGCCGTCGTCATTAAATACAACGTTAACATCAAACCGGACTTGAAAATCATCGCCCAAATAATCTTTAAATTCTCCTATATTCTCTTTACACTTTTGCGTATAATCTATGGTAACCAGCCACTCGCCGTAAAAATTCTTTTCCGGTTTGCTGCCGCTGATAATGACCACTGCAATAACTGCGATTATCGCAAATACAGCAACTGCGATACCGATAATGATACCTGCCTTGCTCTTTTTCTTTGCAGGCGGTGTCTGTATGGGATAGGCTTGTGCGTATGCATTCGGAACGCCCTGCGGATTGTATGCCGGCTGCTGCCCCATAGGCACCGCTTGCTGCACCGGCTGTTGCATCGGTTGTTGTACCGGTTGTTGCCCCATAGGCGCCGCTTGCTGTGCCGGCTGTTGTGCCGCTTGCTGCTCCATAGGTGCCGCCTGCTGTGCCGGCTGTTGTCCCGTAGGCATAGCATTTTCCAACGCAGCACCGCAATACGGACAGGCATTTACATTATCGGCAAGTTGCTTGCCGCAGTTTTGACAAAACATACTCTTCATGCTCCTTTATTTATTTATGTGATTTGATTTTATCATAGTTTATAGGTCTTTGTCAATTTGTATATAGGCTGAAAAAGATACGAAAAACTTATTTGCTATTAATGTGTTTAGCTGCTTTCTAAAAAAGGGATTATCTCAAAAATGATTGAGATAATCCCTTTTTATTATACTCTGTCGTGGAATTGCCAATAGCGCTTGAGTTGTTTTTGAACCTTGCTCAGGTGAATATCCTCATCGCGCTGTGTGATTTCAAAATCAATAGACTGCTTATCGCTGCAATCTAAGCTGTCGAGCTCCTCTTTTGCAAAAGCCTTGCCTTCACCCGCACCGTTGACAATTAATAACAGCTTTTCGCTCTCGCCTTCGCTTTCCACCTCGATAATGGCGTAATCAAATGCTTTACCTTCTGCAGTGGCGCTCTCATACAGTGCCGAGCAATCCTTTAATTGATATGCAGCCGGCTTGTCCGCTTCCGTGTAATGCTTGATATAAGAATTGAGCACATAGCGTTCCTTTTGATTGGGATTCATGGCGATGGAGTACACTGTCCATCCCACAAGCAACACTGCCGCAACAATAGCAATTATTTTGGCAATCTTCTTTTTCTTTTGGCTTTTAAGAGCATCCTGCTCAACTGATTTTGACATGTGAAATCCTTCTTTTTTATGTTTGAATAAAGTATTGCGTAATAAATGCTCTCGGCGCAATACACTTTTGTGTGCGGTATTTATAATAATATTATAATCAATTCCGATAAAAAGTCAAATAAAGCAAATACGCATTGTCAACTTGCTCCCGGCGTTCAGGCTTACTTTTTGCGCAAAACAATCTTGATAAAATTCAAATACTTTCCCCCGCCGGCTTCCATCGCCTTGCGGTCACCGAGAGCATATTCATTTTCCTGCATGAGCCAATCCGACCACACCTCTTCATTTGATTGCATTTGCTCCACGCACACTACCTCTGCACCTTTGCACGCACCGACAATGTTTTTCCAGTAGGCTACATCGTGCAAATAATCCAGCTGCTCCGGTGTCCACGAAAGCAACAGCTCCGCCGGCAAATTGTCATGACAATCTTTTTTCATGCCGGGAACCGTGATATAGGTATACCCGCCCGGTTTTACAAACGCCAATAATTTTTGGTCTAAATAATCGGGGTCGCGCCCGAAATAATTATAAGAATCCGTGGAAACGACCGCATCAAAAAAATCTTTTTCAAACGGCAGCGTCGTTGCATCCGCTTTCACGGGAGTGATTTGTTGCTCAGTCAGTCCCATTTGTTCAAAAAACCTGCGGTTTTGCTCCGGGTCACTCCACAGGTCTGCCGCATACACTTTAAAGCCGTATTCCTTTGCCATAAAAACAGAGCTTAAACCTTGGCCGCTGCCGAGGTCGCACACCGTGGCGCCGGCGGGGATTTGATGTTTCATTAACAGCTCTTCTGCTAACTTCACGGGATTGGGTCCCATGATTTTTGCCATGAGTTCAGGCGTATTATATTTTTCACTTAAAGGATATTGCATGATTTTTTGACCTTTCTTTTTTGTTTTTCTGTTTAAAACAAACCAACATCAAACGCCGCTGTTGACAATTGCGGCATATTGCTGCTCGGGTATCATGGGCGAGCAAATTTCAGCTAACAGCGTTTCATCAATAGCCGCGCTTTTGGCATACTGCCTGCCCGCTTCCTTGACCTTTTCCAAGCGCGGTGCGGTAACCATCGCCGCTTCGGGTGCATTAAACATCGGGCTTTCCGGCACGGTGATAACCGTGTGATTGTGCGCAAAGCTATTGCAAAACTGCGCTACTGCAGGCTCAAAATTATGCTTGCTGTTCGGAAAGCCGCAGCCGCAAATCATCATGTATTTTAACTGTGATACATCACAGCGCGCCACATGCTCATAGCGCTCTCCCGCCTTTTGCATTGCCATGCTTGTCAGCGGCAAGGTTCGCTCCAACAGCGCTTTGAGCACAGCCGGCATACCATAGGCATACAGCGGAAAGCTCCAAATGATTAAATCACTTTCTAAGATTTGCTGCAGTATCTCCTGCATATCATCATCATAAATACACTTGCCGCCGTGCATGCACGAAAAACAACCCGAACAATAGTGAATATTCTTTTCAATCACATGCATGATTTGAATGTCGCAGGGGATTTCTTCTTGCATCCCCTCCAAAAATGCGCGGGTAATATGCATGGTATCACTCGCATCCTTTTTCGGACTGCCGTTAAACACCAATATTTTCATACTGCTCTCCTTTTTGTGCTGCCTCACACATCACTTCTGCACCGTAGCGGCAAATCAAACTCATAATGATAAACATCACACCAAGTCCGACCGATACGATATTTCCCGGTGAAAAGTCTGCCATATCGCTGAAGAAATGTTTAATTATCCCGTAAATAATATGCGCGACAACCATTGTGCCAAGGGGGATGCAAATCGTGCAAATGCCTAATCGCAGCATCTCTTTGGCACCTGCAAGGGTGAAGGGCGTACCGGCGGCAAGTTCGTTTTTAAAATAACGCTGTGCCATTTTTGCAAGCACTGCTTCTCCCGCACATAACACGGTGCCTGCAGCCATTGCACCATAAACCGTGCCGATGCTGCCGATTTTGTCGGATTTTTCTATGAGCCCGTGAATGGTGACACCGCCTATTTTAAAACTCTCGGAGGAAAGCGCCAGGCTCAACAGCCCGACCAGGCAAAAACAGCCGCCGACAATACAGAAAATAAACACAATTTTGCTGAGTATTTTTCCGATTTTTGAAATGGTTTGAATGGTTTTAAGAGTGGATTGCATAGTATTACCTTCTTTCTTGTATCCAATTATCTAAAAACTGCATTTGTTCGGGTGTGTGAAACCAGTGCTCGCCGCCTTGCATTACACTCAGGCTCGCGCCCGTTTCGGCGGCAAAGCTTTTGATTGCCTTCTCACAAGTCAATGTGTCTTCTTCGCCGTAAAGGATGGCGGTAGGCACTTGCCAGCGCAGCGGATGATTGCGCACAAAGCACAAATACTCCCACGATAAATCCTCCCCGAAGTCAGTCGGGATCGTACCCTGTTCTTTGAGCTGCGCTTCGCTGAGCTGTGCAGCGCGCATCAACTCGCCGATGAGCGCTTCCATATCCACCACCGGTGAAATGAAAAAAGCTTTCTGTATATACGCTTCAATGTGCGCATGCATGGCAAAATATGCGCCGATGCTGTTTGCAATTAAAATAATATCCTGATTATCATAATACACCGCCTCAACCGCCGCGCGAATTTCCTCCCCCGCTTCCCACGGAGTATTGCCGCGGTAGTCGATGCCCTCTACCGTGCAGTCGGGAAAGAGCGCTTTGTAATGCTCACTCTCGGCAGCGCTGCCGCCCTTGCCGTGCGCATAAAGCACTGCCGTGGTGCGCCTTTCCTGCCACGCCTGCTTTGAAAGGCAGGTGATGTGCTCGGTGCGCACATCGTGCATCAGTTCCCACACAATGTTTTCGCGTGTACATTGGTAAATAAAACCGCATTTTTCCTGTACGCGCTTTGACTTCTCATTGCCCTCAAAATACCCGCACCATATTGTTTGCAAATTTAAATCTTCAAACCCGTGCCGCAGCAGTGCGCGCACGGCTTCGGGCACCAAGCCCTGCCCCCAATAGGGCACGCCGAGCCAATACCCGATTTCACCTTCATTTTCCGGCAAACCGATATTGCTCGCCGCACCAACCAATAAGCCGATACTGCCGATGGCTTTGCCTGTCTGCTTATCTATAAGCGCATAGGTTTCGGGTGCCGAAAGCACAGTGCGGATAATCTCGCGGCTGTTTTCCACGCTCGTATGCACCGGCCACCCCGCAATCGGTCCTACCGCCGGGTCTTTGGCGTAGGTATATAAATCCTCCGCATCCGTTTCTTTCCATGGGCGCAGGACTAATCTTTTGGTTTGTATTATCATATTTTTACCTCATCAGTGACCCTTGTGCTTTTCTTTTTTCTTTTCCTGCTTAAGAGAAAACTTTCTCTCTTTTTCGGCATCTTTGAATGCTTTGGCGCGTTTCTTGTGCTCTAATTTATTCTGCTCATACTGCTTTTGCAGTGCCTGTTACGCCTTGGTGCCGCGAAACGGCGTTTCAAGCGCCTTTTTGGCGGCGCGCTGTCGGCGCTTGGGGTTATCGGCAGTGTGCTTGAGAGGTGCCTGTATCGCCTGTGTAAACGGCAAAGTATTATAATACCGCAAAATAAAGGCTTCCACCTGCATATCGGTCGGCTCGGCGCCGAAAGTGATTTTGCACACAGAATACTTTTTGCCGTCGCTTCTCTCAAATATGCCAACCCAAAAAGGCTCTTCAAAATATACTGTCAACTTGCTTTGCATAGGGACTTACCAAATAAAAGGAATTGTTTATAATATTTTTTTGCTTATATACTGCATTCCGGAGAGGCACCCTCCTCGACAACGCTGCTTCGTCAGGATGCGCCGGGCTATCTATACACCATTGGTGTAAAGCGTAATCCGTTGAGCGTATGCTCCGTGTCGGTTGTGCTAAAGCCGAGTTTGCGGTAAATCTCTACTGCGTAGGGCGATGCATTGACTGTCATAAAATCTTCTTTGGCTGTTTCAAATAACTGCCTGCCGATACCCTGCCTTTGATAGCGCTTATCAACAAAAAACAGCGCAATGTGTTTGCCTTCGTTTCGTGTTGCCAACACCCCGACTAAATGTTGATTTTGAAAAGCTCCGTAAAAACACAGTGCTTGCACATAGCTTTTGCTGTGAATACTTCCGTAAAATTCATGCACACCTTCTTCGGTGTAGTCAGGTGCTTCAAACTCTAAAAATACCTGCCACGCCAAATCTAATGCAGTCGGTATTTCTTCCCTATTCAGCTTTCGTATTCTCATTGTCTGCCTCTTTCGGATAATGCCTCCAAGCGTAAAAGCCGGTGATTGCCTGGCACAGTCCGAACACAAAGAAACTTGTAGACATCGCATTAAACTCAAACATATAAAACTGAATGCAAATCCACAACATCAGTGTAATGCCGAAGATAGCGCCAAGCTTAACACCGAGTTTTTTCTTTTTTAATAACAGCACTGCCGCTGTCAGGTTGCTCACACCGTTGACTATAATCAGCGCAAAGCCGGAAAAGAGAAAATCCCGAAACAGCACATCTGCGAGCGGCAATTTCTGAAAATACGGCAGCATGGCATCCATGCCCAGCGCCTTACCGCTTGGGTCAATAATCATACTCAGTCCCCCGCCAAATGCGCCGATAGCGATAAAGAGTGTCCAAAAAATGAGTATTCTTCGTGCAATTTGATATTTCTTATTCATTTGTTTATCCTTTCCCGGCAATCAGGTTTTACTTGTATGCGCCCGCTTTCGCGGCGGATGGAAAGGCTTTATTTGCGCTCCACCAGTCGCGTGAATATTTTATCCTTGTCAAACTTTCCATGTCCCAAGCCCGGAATTTCTTTATAGCCCATGCACAGGCAAATGCTAAACTCGGTAAACAGCGCACTGATTTGCTCATCGGTATACGAACATTCCCCTGTAACAATTAATGTGGTAGTGCTGTATGCCACCAGCCACAAATCCCGAAAGTACCTGTCGGCACTGTCGGCATCCATATTGTAAATGCGCATTATGGATGCGCGCACCAACTCCTGCGACATGTGCAACATCTCCATCGCGCCGCCATGCACGCCTTCGGGCGGCTGCAAAAACAGGTATTTATACAACTCCGGCTCCTCTTTGGCAAAGCGGATATATTGCTTGCCCACGCCGAGCGCCGGTATCGGGTCTTTTAAGCCGGTTTTAACACAATCCACATACAAATCCTCCGCATAGCGGTAAACCGCTTTTTTGAGCGCCTCAACCGTGTCAAAATATGTGAACAGCGGGCGGGAGGACACACCGAGCACTGCCCCGACTTCGCGCGCGGTAACCGCGGCAATCCCCTTTTGCCTTGTAATGGAAACCGCAGCTTCCACAATCTCTTTTTCGCTAAATTTCGCTTTTGGCGGCATGATTATCCCTTTCTTGTGCAACAATTGTTGCGCAACATATGTTGTCTATCGTAAATTATACACCCCGCGTGATGATTTGTCAACAAAAAAGATTGCCTCAAGAGGCAATCTTTTAGAAATGGCTTTTTTGATTATTTTGTGTTGAATACTTCTATGGCGACATCTCCGCCTTTGTTCATCAGCTTTCCGTTAACCGAGGAATAATAGCGGTTATTCTTATCCACTTCAACCGTTTCCACTCCGTAAGCTCCAAAGGCATTATGTTTAATGGATGCCAGATTCGGTCCGATTTGCAGTGTTTTGAGCGTTTCCCCTTCTTGGTAAAGCAAGGAGATAAACGCACTGTCGCCGATGATACGCAGCGAATCCGGGAAGTTGAATTCTTCAATACCGATGAAGCCGGCAAAAGCAAAGTCCCCGATTACTTCCAACCCATCCGGCAATTCGAGTGTATGCACAATGTTTTTCTTACTGCGCACATAGCCTAAAGGCTCGGGTAACGCACAGCAGAATGCATAATCATCAATATACTTTACCCCTGCAGGGATGCTTAAAACGGGATTGTCCTTCTCGAAAATGCCGCAAACAAGCTCCGTACCGTCCTTTGTCAGCACACAGCCGTTAACCACTTTGAAATATTTGCCTTCTTCTTTGCCGCCAAAGGTGATGCTTTCCGGGCTGCTCGCTTCGATAATGCCTTTACCGAGGAATTTCACTTCCTTGGGGAAATCGAGGGAGCTTAATATCGTTTCGCCAAAGGCGAAGTTGCCGATATAGGTAATTTTATCATGCAACTCAATAGCGGCAAGCTTTTTGCAGAAATAGAAGCAATCATCCGGTATCACGGTTACCGCTTCGGGAATATTCACCTGCTCTAACGCCATACAGTAAGTGAAGGCATGCTGCTTAAATGTATTCACAGTGTCGGGAACGACAATTTTCTGAAGCGTTTTATTGGTGCGCTGCTGTTCGGCAAATGCTGCGCTGCCGATAGTGATTAACTTTAAGCCCTCAACCTCTTCGGGTAATTCCACGACGGTATCTGTTCCTTCATAGCGGTACAGCTCCGCATGGTCTTTATACATATCAAATATCAGTTTGCCGTTTTCTGTCTTTACCTCGCTCTGACGAACATGTGTATCATACATATTCTTTAAATCAAAGACCTGTGTGGCGTGCTCCTTACCGTTGCAATCCACCAACACGATTTGGCACAAATACTCATCCGCGAGCTGGTCGGTGCTCTTTTCCGAAAAACGCACATCCTTGCCGACACTCATGTAAGTAAGATTGATTTTTTTCTCGCCTTCCCACTGTGTATACGGGGTATCCTCCATGCTCAGCACATCATTAAAATAGGTCAGATAGCCCCAATCTTCTAAATTGATGCTGCTCTTATCGGAAAGCGACGTATTCTCTTGCGCGGAAGCAGCAACATGGTTAATGACAAAATCATCTTGCGTTTTGGTAAATTTAATCTGCACCGATTCATTGTCGCCATTCGGCAGCAATTCGATTGCATTGAGTACTTTTGCTCGCTCGGTGCTGTAAACCGTGCCTTCCTCACCGGTGGATAACTGCTTCGCCCTAAACACCATTTCGGAAGCGGTTTGCGTATTCACCGAAGAGCTTGCCACAATAACATTCGGCGTCAAGGATACGCTCAGGTTATTATCCTTATCAATTTCCAGCGCACATTCACTCATCACCGGCGTATAGGCACCGCTTTCTAACTTTCTTAAAACCGTGTAATATGCTTTAACGGTTTGTTTGCTCTGTGCATCCGTTAAATGCAGTACCGCGTTTTCATCATCGGTTTGAAGCTGGTTTTTATCAAGTTTGAAATCTGCGGCTGTCGGCAATGCGGCTTTGTAATGAAACGCCTTTCCGGTGCTCGCCGACTTGGTAGCGGAAGCATCCGCACTATCCACATACGCTGCCAGCTCATAGTACACGGATATACCCTCCGAGCGCTCCAGATTTGACTGATTACTGACAACCGCCTTTTGAATGGCAGCTTGTACTGCCGCGGCTTCTTTTGGGAATTCCGATTTTACCGTGTTTGCCAAATCATACAAATCAAACATGTAAAATCTGCTTTCATCCGATATACCGTATTCGCGCACATTGCCGCTAAGCGTATTGTGCAATAAGGTGGAATCACCCTGCGATATTTTACCGACAATCTTTTCCAATAATATAGCAGTGGTTTGATAGGCGGGTTTCACCTGCGACAAATCCATGCACGAAAGGGTATAATCAAAATTGAAGGAAGAAGTTTTATTATTCGCAAAAAATGCGCTGTATGTATCAATGATATAGGCGGTAATCTCCTTGGCATCAAAGCTCTTGTTGAGGAAAGAAAGGAAGGAGTAATCCCAACCGAAGCCGGGTTCAATTTCTTCGGAGGCGACTAAATAATCGGCATACTCCGCCCAAATTTCAGCCACTTCCAAGCTACCCATCAGGCAGGCATCGTAACCCACCCAATCGATTTTTTGATTTTTGCCGAAGGGAGAAGCAGCGAGCGCCTTTTCGGTTTCCTCCAAGGTGAGAATATCATTATACACTTCATCATAACCGAAACCGTAAACACCGGCACCGTGGTCCCAGCAAATCAAGCCGTAATGGTCTGCCGGATAGTGAGAATATGCATACTCTAAAAAGGAAGTAAATGTAGAGGCTTCACCCATATTTTGAGCGCCCTTTTTCTCCAAATCCGAGACAACATCGAGATTGCCGTTTTTTTCCACCATCTTTAAAATGTTAGTGTTCTTTTTGGATATATCAATGCCCCAGCTATTGGCGCCGCCGGCATAGATAACGACATTAACATTTGATAAATCCACACCGCTTGAAACCATCTCCAGTATATCTTCGGTGGCGGCTTGCCCCTTGCTTTCCAAATTGGAGCCGATCATATAAATCATCAGCGTGTAGGAGCCTTGGGTCGTTACCTTTTTAAAGTCCTGCGTTGAGTACACCAGCTGTTTCGAGTTGTAATAGGATTTTGAGCCGGTCTGTCCTCTGTCGCTGACACCGACAAAGCCGTAAAAATAATAAAATACAATTACACCTATCAGCAAGAGTACAATCGCACTTACAATCGGGATAATAAAACGCTTTTTGCTATACTTCTTTTTTACCGCTGCCGCAACAGAAGAGCCGGCATTCCCTGCCGTTTCGACTGCCGGAGCGCTTTGTGCAAGCTCCGCTTGACAGTGCGGGCATTTGCTGACGCCGGAATCCATTTCTTTTCCGCAATGGGGACAATTCATAAATAACTCCTTTCAACTAGAACGAGATGTATACATACATAAACATGCTTATAGACAGCTAATAATAATTAATTATATACTAAAATTTTGTATATAACAAGTTTTAAGATGAAAAACGCCGAAATCGCACGAACGATTTCGACGTTTTATTGATTGAATTTCTTATGCTTTGCGGCAAATCAGTTCGCCATCGGTTTCATCAATGACTAAGCGCGAGCCCATACCGATATCACCGCCGAGTATTTCTTTGGCAATGAGTGTTTGTGCGGTGGATTGTAAATATCTTTTGAGCGGTCTTGCGCCGTATATCGGGTCGTAGCCGCGCTCAATCGCCAACTGCTTTGCACTCTCGCTAATGCTTAAAGTGATGCCTTTTTCATTCAAGCGCTCCACCAATTGCGCCATCATGATGTCAATAATACCGTACAGATTTTCTTTTGTAAGCGGTTTAAAGACAATGATTTCATCCAAGCGGTTGAGCAATTCCGGTCTGAAATAGCTTTTGAGTTCACTAAACACCGCTTCTTTTGCACTCTCGGCAATCTCGCCATCCTCACCGATACCCTCTAAGAGCTCTTGCGAGCCGATGTTTGAAGTGAGAATGATAATCGTGTTTTTAAAATCAACGGTTCTCCCCTGTGAATCGGTAATTCTGCCATCATCCAAAATTTGCAAAAGGATGTTAAAGACATCGGGGTGTGCCTTTTCAATTTCATCAAAAAGCACCACACTGTAGGGTTTACGGCGTACCGCTTCGGTCAGTTGACCGCCCTCATCATAGCCCACATAGCCGGGAGGCGCACCAATGAGGCGGGACACGGAGAATTTTTCCATGTACTCGGTCATATCAATGCGCACCATATTGTGCTCATCATCAAACAGACATTCCGCCAAGGATTTTGCAAGCTCGGTTTTGCCGACACCTGTCGGTCCCAGGAATAAGAAGGAGCCCACCGGTTTGTTCGGGTCCGAAATACCGGCACGCGCACGCTGTACCGCTTCGCACACCAGGCGCACAGCATCCTCTTGCCCGACCACGCGCTTATGAATCGCTTCCGGCAATTCCAACAACTTGCGCTTTTCGCTCTCTACCAGGCGGGTTACCGGAATCCCTGTCCACTTCGCAACAATACCGGCGATTTCATTTTCCGTTACGGTATCATGAACGAGAGTATTATTGCCGGCGCTTTGCTCGCTCTTTTGCTCTGCTTCTTTGAGTTCCTTTTCCAATTCCGGCAATACGGAGTATTTGAGTTTTGCTGCCTTTTCATATTCCAAATTGACCTGCGCTTGCTCAATATCGGCATTGGTTTGGTCGATTTTTTCCTTAATCTGTTTTAAGGCATCTACCGCCGATTTTTCGCTCTCCCAAGTTGCTTTCATCGCGGAGAATTGCTCTTTTAAATCGGCAAGCTCTTTTTGCAGAGCCGCATAGCGGTCTTTCGAAAGCGCATCGCTTTCTTTTTTGAGCGCCATCTCTTCGATTTCAAGCTGCATCATGCGACGGCGCAAATCATCCAGCTCCGCCGGCATGGAATCAATCTCCGTGCGTATCATCGCACAGGCTTCATCCACCAAATCAATTGCCTTGTCCGGCAAAAAGCGGTCGGTAATATAGCGGTTGGAAAGCGTTGCCGCCGCCACTAACGCATTGTCGTGAATACGCACGCCGTGGAAAATTTCATAGCGCTCTTTTAACCCTCTTAATATGGAAATGGTATCCTCAACCGTCGGCTCATCCACAAGCACCGGTTGAAAACGGCGCTCGAGTGCCGCATCTTTTTCAATATACTGCCTGTATTCATCGAGCGTGGTCGCACCGATACAGTGCAGCTCACCGCGCGCAAGCATGGGTTTTAACAAGTTGCCCGCATCCATGCTGCCCTCGGTTTTTCCGGCGCCCACAATGGTATGCAGCTCATCAATAAAGAGCAGTATTCTGCCGCCTGAGGATTTGATTTGTTCGAGTACCGCTTTTAAGCGCTCCTCAAACTCACCGCGGTATTTTGCACCGGCAATTAAAGAACCCATGTCGAGTGAAAAAACGGTTTTATCCTTCAGCGCATCCGGCACATCTCCACGCACAATGCGCTGTGCCAAGCCTTCCGCAATCGCGGTTTTACCCACACCGGGCTCACCGATTAATACAGGGTTGTTTTTCGTTTTTCTCGAAAGAATCCGAATCACATTTCTGATTTCCGTATCTCTGCCGATGACCGGGTCCATCTCATTATTGCGCGCACGCTCTACCAAATCCGTGCCGTATTTTGTGAGTGCATCATAGGTGTCTTCGGGATTATCGCTATTCACACTGCCGGTTTTTACCTTGGAGAGTTCTTCCGTGAATGCGCCTTTTTGCACGCCGTATTGCCCGAGCAAACGCTTCACTTCAGGCGAGGCAGCCGAGAAGAAGGCAAGCATTAAATGCTCTACCGAAATATAAGCGTCACCTAATTTTTTAGCAATCTTTTCCGCTGTGTTGAGAATGGCGCTGACCTCTTTGGATGCGTACACCTCGCCGCTTGTGCCATGCACTTGCGGCTGTGCGGCAATCATGCTGTCGAGTGCGGACAGCAAGCCGTTACAATCTGCACCGCACTTTTGCAAAATGGAAGGGATTAAGCCGCCATCCTGGTCCACGAGCGCATACAGTAAATGCGCATCGCTTAAGCTTTGGTTGTCGTTTTCCTGCGCCATTGCCTGCGCTGTATTTATCGCTTCAATTGTTTTTTGTGTAAATTTTTGTGTGTTCATACTAACACCACCTTTGTGTTATTCTCATTTCATATCATTGTGCGCTTTATCACAGCACCACTGCCGCGTTTTCTATAAAGCTTTCATAATCGCGTGTGATATCCTCTGCATCCGCCGTGCCGTTTAAATAGGCTTTGAGCGATGTATCAAACAAATTGACATACGCGCTCACTGCCGCGGCAATCTCGTGTGCCGAATAATCGGCGCCCTCCGGCAATGCCATGCTTCTGATAAAGCGGTTGGGATAGAGTGCATACTCTATATGCGCACCTTTTTGCTCTCCCAACACCTGTTGCTCTATGTGCGCCCAAAGTTTGAAAAACTGCTCTAATTCACGCACCAAAGAAGCCGATTGCGTTCTGAAATTGACCGATAAGTCACCCAGCTTGCGTGCGGGGGTTTGGTCGAGAACCAATTCATATTTCAGTGTCGGGCGATATTTATAGGATAGCGCCGATTTCATATAAAATGTGCCGGAATGCGGCGCAAAAAACGGAATTAAATGTTCCGAGGAAGCCAAAAGCGCATCCATCTCTGCAAAAATATCCGTCATGCGCTTTTGTGCGGTGGAAACACCGAAATAGTCTGCCAGCACACTGTCTATGAGTGCCGAGCGATTGGTTGCCAAGCGGTGCGCTTCGGCGTCTACCGCCCGCACCACTTCATCATTAAGCATTAAACTGTATAATCGTTTTGCCATGGTGTACCTCCTGTTTTTTTCTACGATTCCATTATAATCATTTTGCAAACTTCGTCAATAGATTTATATAAACCTTAACACGAGTTATATAAATAATTCACAAATTATTCATAAAACCCCTGCACACTCACTAAACCGGATTTAATGATGCCGATGAATACAGCTTGTAATGCCTATGCTTTTATTATATAATGCAAATAGTAATCATTCTTTTTGGTGAATGGCAATTCAGGCAAGCAAGGCGCAGTGGTACCGCGCACGCATGCCGCAGAATTTCTTTAAAAAACCATGAATGAAATCAAACCACAGGGAGTATTTATATGAATGTTTTTATAATTATCCTTTGCATCATGTTAGGTGTTATCGCCTTGCTGTTTATTATCGGGCTTATCGCGATGTATTTTGTGTTTTTCTTTTCGCCTAAGTTTGACCGCGAGAACCCGAAGCCGGATGTACTGATGGGAAATGATTTCCCCCGCCTCGTTAAAGAAACGGATAAGCAAACGGCACTCATTAAGCGCACATACCCGCATGAAAGTGTCTCTGTCACAAGCGATGACGGGCTCAAACTCTATGCCGATTTTTACATCAATGAGCGCGCAAGTAAAAATACCATCATTTGTGTTCACGGCTATAACTCATGCGGCTATCACGATTTTTCACGGATGGTTGAGCCGATACTCAATAATGCTTATAACTGTTTGCTCATTGACCAGCGCCATTACGGAAAAAGCGAAGGCAAGTTTACGGGGTTCGGTTTACTCGAATGCCGTGATGTGCTCAAATGGATAGAACTTGTTAATGAGCGCTTTCCGGGCGGTAAAATTGTGCTTTACGGCGTTTCAATGGGCGCTGCAACGGTAATGCAAACAAGCAAACTGAATCCGCCTTCGGTTGTCGGCATTGTGGAGGACTGCGGTTTTACTTCCTGCAAAGAGGAATTTGCCGCGACACTCAAAACCACCGCTCATTTGCCGGCATTCCCGCTCATCCCGATTCTTTCATTTTGGAGCAAACTGTTTCTCGGGTTAAGTCTCGGCAGTGATTCAAGAGAGAGTGTTGCGGCAACCGGGATACCGATGCTGTTTATCCACGGTACTGCCGATACATTTATTCCCTATAGCATGTGCGAAGAATGTTTTAAAGCATGTAATAGCGAAAAACAAATAAAACTGTATGCCGGCGCAGGCCACGCACAATCACACTTCACGCATCCCGCAGAATACGAGCGTGATTTCTTCGACTTCGTTATAAAAGTAATGTGATTGCCAGCGCCGAAGTGGCAAATCAATACCACCCGTCAAACGGGTGGTTTGCTCAGGGGCTATAAGCCCCGTTACTAACCCGCGTCTCAAGGCGCGGGCTTTCACTTTGTTCAAGCCTTATTGTTTTTGCCACCTTGGCGTGCCTCTAAAGAGGCTCGTT